>CBFGJU010000329.1:0-8621 GCA_965649155.1 Caldifarciminota bacterium
GGCGCGGAGATACGGGGGACGACCCTTTTTGACAAGAAGGGGAGGATGGCGGCACTTGAGGAATACGCGGACTGGGTTCTGGAAAAAGAGCTCAAGGAGCCGGAAAATCAAAAAGGGGAAGGGGAAATTTCAGAGGAAGACCATAAGAAGCGGAAAAAGGCGGAGATTGAGACCCGAAACCGAGACCTACTT
The DNA here is from genome assembly GCA_965649155.1 of Caldifarciminota bacterium. Lineage (GTDB taxonomy): Bacteria > Hydrothermota > Hydrothermia > JBDRYB01 > JBDRYB01 > JBDRYB01. Next base: position 193 of record CBFGJU010000329.1, read on the forward strand.
TTGCAATCCTACAGGGCTATTCGGCTCAACCTTGAGGACGAGGGGATGTTCCCAGAAGCAGGGGAGCTATACATCAGGGAAATGGATCTCAAGATGGAGAGGAAGGTGGGGAACTGGGGCTACAGGAATCTCCTTTTAAGAGGGTATAAGTTGGCCAGCAAATACGGCGAAAGCTGGATAAGGCCGCTTTTATGGTTGGGGATTCTGGTTGGCCTGTCAACGGTGGTGTTCACGCTCACGGGAATCAACGACGGGAACCGGGACATTCGCTACCAGTGGATCATTCCAACCTGTGATTCCATCTGTGACCCGGCGAACTGGTGGCCTCTCGTCTGCGCTCTCAAATCCACCATTCCCGGCCTCGGGATGGTCGGCCCAAAGCCGGTTGGTTCATGGGGCACCCTGATGGCCATATTCGCAACGGTCATGGGCGTGATCCTGATCACCCTCCTCCTTCTGGCCATCCGCAGGCGGTTCAGGAGATAGGAAAATTTTGCGATGAGTAGGCGGGGGTCTTTGCACCCACGCAACAGGGCAGGGAGGGACTAGAACTTCCCCTCAGTGAGCATCTTCAGGAACTCCGCGTTGGTCTTCGTGAGCTTCATGCGGTCCTGCAGGTATTCCATAGCGTCCACGGGATCAAGGTCAGATATGACCTTTCGCATGAGCCAGACCTTCTGCAGGGTATCCGGAGGAAGGAGGAGCTCTTCCCTCCTGGTGTAGGACTTTATCAGGTCAATCGCGGGATAGATTCGCTTGTCTGCCATGTGCCTGTCAAGGTCCATCTCCATGTTGCCCGTGCCCTTGAATTCCTCAAAGATCACATCATCCATTCGGCTTCCGGTCTCTATGAGCGCGGAGGCTATGATGGTCAAAGAACCGCCGTCCTCTATGTTGCGCGCGGAGCCGAAGAACTTCTTCGGCCTGACCAGCGCGGTGGCGTCAAGGCCGCCGGACAGGGTCCTGCCGGAGTGGGGAGCGACCGCGTTGTGCGACCTGGACATCCTGGTTATTGAGTCAAGGAGAATGACCACATCCCTGCCCAGCTCAACGAGGCGTTTTGCCCTCTCAAGGGTTATGTCAGCGACATAGACATGCCGGTCAGGGGGCATGTCAAAGGTTGAGGAGATTATCTCCGCGTCAACGAGCCGCTCCATCTCCGTGACCTCTTCTGGCCTCTCGTCTATGAGGAGGACGATGAGGTGCACATCAGGATAGTTCGCCCTTATGGACTGGGCTATCTTCTGCAGGAGAACGGTCTTGCCGGCCCGAGGCGGAGAAACAATGAGGCCCCTCTGTCCCTTGCCTATGGGAACAAAGAGGTCAAGTATCCTCATGGAAAGGTCAGGCTCGCCGGAGTCCGGCCTCTCCAGGGTCATCCTCTCGGTCGGGTAGTAGGGAACGAGCTTCTCAAAATCCGGCCGGTGTTCCGGGAATTCATCCGGAACAACCCCGTGGACCCTTTCAAGCCTTATGAGGGACGAGAAACGCTCCTTTTCCTTCGGCGGCCTGGCGTATCCTGAGAGGAAATCCCCCCTTCTGAGACCAAGCTTCTTCACTATGTTCGGGGAAACATAGACATCAGATGGGCTGGGCGCATAGCTGTGTTCCGGCAACCGGAGGAACCCGTAGCCGTCCTTGTGTATGTCAAGAATCCCTTCTCTGTAGAAAAGCCCTTCCTTTTCCGCGTTATGGTTGGTGATGCACTGGATGAGCTCCGCCTTTTTCATGGAGGAGTAATTCGGTATCCCCATCTCCTTCGCCAGCTCGTAGAGCTCGGATAGCTTCTTTCCCTTCAGTTCATCGGGGTTCATAGCATCCTCGTGTTGTTTATCCAGACCTGAAATGAAGCCGAAAGGGCCCTGGCGGCCTTTTCGGCTATGTGTATCCTCGGGGTGAATATCTCAAAGTATTCCATGACCGGGCTTATGTCCGTGTCTATCTCTATGCGGTATGATATGATCCTGTGGGCCGCGTCCACCTCTACGGTGCTTTTGGTGGCCGCGAAGTTGACCCTGTCGTGGATGTCGTTTTTTATGTCGTATGCGATGACCCTTGACCTGTGGACATCTGCCTTGTCCGCGAGGATCACCGCCGCGGTTATAGGGGTCACTGGTTCGCCGGTCTCCTCGTGGTGGTTGCCTATGGCGGTCGCGACATCCAGGGCGTCCTGGAAAGGCATCCCCATCTCGGTAAGGTAAAGAAGGGCAAGCAGGGCGCCGGTCTGTTCGTGCTGAACCCTGTTTATGGCAGAACCTATGTCGTGAAGGTAGCCGGCTATCTCAGCGAGCCGAACATCCCTCTCCGGGTAACCTAGCTCCTTCATTATCCTGCCCGCATCCTCGGAGACCCTGCCCATGTGCCTGTCTCCGTGTTCGGTGTATCCAAGCTTTACCAGGGCCTCGCGTGCCCTTGATATGAGCGCGGTTATACGGTCGTCCCTCTTCAGGTCTTCAACGGTTATCATACAAGAAGATCAAACTATAGGCCAAAGAGGCCCTCTTCCTCTACAATGGTTCCCACAACAACATAGTCAGCCCCTGCCTCAAAAGCCGCTTCCGCGGCCTCCGGCGTCCTTATTCCCCCGCCAACCAGCAAGGGAAGCCTGGTTTCTTCCCTGGCGGCCCGTATCATCTCTGGAGGGACCGGCTCGGACGCTCCTGAACCCGCCTCAAGGTATATAGCGTTGAACCCCAGGAGACACGCGGCCATGATGTGAGCTACGAGTATGTCAGTTTTGTCCCTTGGGATGGGTTTCGTGCCGGAGACAAATTCTACAGCTGTCTGATGGCCGGATTCAACCAGTATGTAAGCAGTGGTCACAACGGACAATCCCATTCTCTTGATGTGGGGCGCGGCGCGGACATGCTCGCCTATCAGGAATTCCGGGTTCCTGCCGGATATGAGCGACAGAAGGAGAATCCCGTCCGCGTCCGGCGCCAGCTGGGTGGAGTTGCCCGGAAATATCATCACTGGCCTGGACAGATGATCCTTCAGGGCCCTGACGAAACCAGGGAAATCCTCGGAAAGCATGAGGCTCGTGCCAGCGAGAACGGCCTTGACCCTCTGTTCCGGGTTTATCCTCTCCGCGAGGCGCGGTATATCATCCCTGGGCAGGCGATCCGGGTCAACGAGGACGAAGAATCCCTTGTCCCTATCTTCCGAAAAGAGTTTCCTTAAGGTATCTGAAGAGGGCATTTTTTCCTTTTCTCACCGCGAGCGCGGCCAGGCCCGGCGCGCCGGAAAGTATGAGCCGGCCAATATAGACCGAGTCAACGCTTTCCATGGACTTCTCGTGGAACAGAGGTCTGAGCTGGCCGAAGATGTAGTTCAGGTCTTCATCCGTGAAGTCAAAATAGGCATCCCTTATGGTGTAGGAAAGCTCATAGGCCTTCCTGTCCGCCCTTGACCAGTAAATCTTGGGGTATTCGGAGAGCCTCCTGGCAGAAAGGTCATCTTCCGAAAGAGCGGCCGCGCCAACCTGGCCAGCGGTCGTCCCGGATACTATGGCGGGGCCGAGTCCGCCTCCGGTTATGGGATCAGCCAACCGGGCCGCGTCCCCCGCGACCATGACCCTCTCGCCGTAGATCCTGAGCTTGTGGCCGCCGGTCGGGACAACCGCTAGCAATCTTGAGAGCTTTTTGCCTTCGGGGAAATATTTTCCCAGAAAGGCCTCCAGGTATGGAAGGGGATCTATCCTCCTGGCTCTGTCAGCAACGCCAACCCCCGCGTTCGCGAGGCCGTCGCGCTTCGTGAAGAGCCAAGCGTAGCCAGACGGGGCAATATCGTGGCCGGCGTAGAGGCCGATCCAGTCGCCGGATATGCCCGGATCCGAAAGCAGAACCTGCGCGGTGTAGTGAATGTCCGCTATGGGCACATCAACATCCAGGCCGAGGGCCTTGCCAACAGCCGAGGCCGGCCCATCCGCGCCTATGACAAGCCGGGCCGCAACGCGTTCGTCCTTTCCGAGGTGGGTGAAGCTGATCTCAAGGCCATTCTTTGTCCTTCCTGCGCCGGTGAATTTAGCCGAGACAAGGAACTCAGCGCCGGCGGCCGCGGCCCTCACGGCCAGGTCCCTGTCAAAAACCCTCCTCTCCAGGATGTTGCCAACATGACCAACATGGACATGGAAGTGATCGCCACCGGGGCCATAGACCCTGACGCTCTGGACATGGTTGGATATCCAGGCGCTCTCCGGCTCCCAGCCCAGGGCCCTGAACCAGAAGTCCGTTATCCCCTCCGCGCAAACTATCTCGCCCGCGACCTGGCGTTGGCGTTCAAGAACGAGGACGCGGTGGCCAGCCGCCGCGAGCTCGCGGGCCGCGCAGGAACCCGCGGGGCCAGCGCCAACAACAACAGCATCGTAGGATTCCATGTCAGGTTCTCAGCCGGGAAGTCCGGCCTTTTCAAGTATCCTGGCCCTTATTTCCTTCGCCATGTCCGGGTGTTCCCTGAGGAAATCAGCGGCCCTGTCCCTGCCCTGGCCTATCTGGGTATCCCCGTATGTATACCAGGAACCAGCCCTCTTGACTATGCCCTTCTCAAGGCCGAGGTCAACGAGCTCTCCGAAAGGATCGAGGCCCTTGCCATAGATCAAGTCAATCTGGGTGTTCCTGAACGGCGGCGCGAGCTTGTTCTTCTGGACCTTGAGCTTCAGGGTGTGGCCTATTGCCTCTTCGCCTTCCTTGATCTGAGCGGCGCGCCTGACTTCAACCCTGACGGAAGCATAGAACTTCAGGGCGTTGCCGCCGGTGGTGACCTCCGGGTTCCCATATGGCCCAACGCCTATCTTGAATCTTATCTGATTTATGAAGATGACAACGGACTTGCTCTTGCTCACAGCGCCAGCGAGCTTCCGGAGCGCCTTGGACATCAGCCTTGCCTGCGCGCCAACCGTGATGTCCTCCATCGCGCCCTCAAGCTCTGCCCTGGGAACCAGAGCGGCCACCGAGTCCACAACGAATATATCCACGGCACCTGACCGGACCATGGTCTCAAGGATGTCCAGGGCCTGCTCGCCATCATCTGGCTGTGAAACCCAGAGGTTATCAACATCAACCCCAAGGGCCTTCGCGTATGCCACATCAAGCGCGTGTTCCGCGTCTATGAACATCGCGACCCCACCCATCTTCTGCGCCTCCGCCACAGCCAGGAGCGCTATGGTGGTCTTGCCGGTCATCTCCGGGCCGTATATCTCAACTATCCTGCCCCTGGGATACCCGCCAACCCCGAGGGCTATGTCCAGGCCGAGTGAACCAGAGGGAATGACCGGCACCTTCTCAACCGGCTTGCCCCCTATGACCTGGACCGCGCCCTTTCCATAGGTCTTCTCTATGAGCTTGAGCGCGCCCTCAAGGGCCTTCGCCCTCTCCGGATCAGGCTCCAATTTGCCGGGCTCAGGGCGCTTTGCTCCCTCTGGGGACTTCGGCTCCTTCTTTTCTTCTTTATCAGCCATGTCAGTCTCTCCTTTTTTCCCTTGGCTTTCCGACATCCTCCCCCTCGGCTCTGTCAATCCTGGGGGCAACCACCCCTTTCTGGGCCTGGTATTTTCCCTTCCTGTCCCGGTAGGAGCACCTGGTGATCTCGGCGGCCTCAAGGAATATCAACTGCGCTATGCCTTCACCGGCGTAAACCTTGGCCGGGAGGGGAGTGGTGTTTGAGATCTCTATGGTAAGGTGGCCCTCCCATTCCGGCTCAAGCGGTGTTATGTTGACAACGATGCCGCAACGGGCATATGTGCTCTTGCCGAGGCATATTCCCAGGACATCCCTGGGAATCCGGAAGTATTCAAAGGACCGGGCCAGGCAGAAGGAATTCGGGGGTATCACACACTCGGAACCTCTGAAATCAACCAGGCTTCTCGGATCAAAATTCTTCGGGTCAATGACCGTGTTCCAGACCTCCGTGAATATCTTGAACTCATCGGCTATCCGGATGTCATAGCCGTATGACGAGAGGCCAAACGAGACCACGCCTCCGCGGACCAGCTCCGGCACAAAAGGCTCAATCATGCCGCGCCGGGTCGCCATTTCCTCTATCCAGCGGTCTGATTTCACGCCCACAGCGCAACTCCGGAAATCCCTTCTGCCAAATCAGGGAGTAATGATCCCATGGTATTTCTTCTCAAGTCCCGTCTCCTCGCGCGACGATCCCGAAGTCAGTCAACCGCGGCTATGCACTCAATTTCAACGAGAGCACCCTTGGGAAGACCCGCAACCGCGACGCACGCCCTCGCGGGCCATGGCTCCGAGAAATAGCCAGCGTAGACCTCGTTGACCTTCGGGAAGTCAGCCATGTCCACGAGGAATATCGTGACCTTGACCACATCCCTCATCTCCAGGCCAGCCGCCTCCAGGACCGCGGATATGTTCTTGAGGGCCAGGTGGGCCTGTGCCTCCACACCTTCGGCAAGGTTCCCGGTCTCCGGATCCATTCCAAGCTGTCCGGACACGAAAACAAAACCCCCTGCCTCTACTGCTTGGCTGTAGGGGCCAACAGGCCTCGGGGCGCGAGGGGATTCAATGGGTCTCTTCATGGCTAAATGATAGACCAGGAGCTATGGCCGGCGCAACCAGTCCAAAACGCGCGGGGAGAGGGAATCTTCCCGTAAAATACGGGATGATCCCGCGCGTTAAGCGTTCCGGGGATGGAGGGGGCCGCGATCGTAATCGCGTGGTCTTAACACTTCCTTAACCAAGCCCTCGTTATACTTTCCGGGTTGAAACGGGTAACCGACAGGCTGGCAAGAGTAGCATTTCTTTTCGCCGCGGTGGTATCTGTCCTCGTGGTGGTTGGCATAATACTTCTTCTGGGGAAAAACACCCTGCTCGCGTTGAAGACCGTTCCACTCACCCAGCTCCTCTTCGGCACGAACTGGAATCCCGCGGGCTACACGGGCGCGAGCTATGGCACACTGCCCCTCCTTCTTTCATCCGTCATGGTGACAGCCGGATCAATGCTGATAGCGGTTCCATGGGGATTGCTGGTCGCGGTTTATCTCTCCGAGGTCGCCACGGAACGCCAGAGGTCGTGGCTGAAACCGGTAGTTGAGCTCCTCGCGGCTGTCCCCTCGGTCATATACGGGTTTCTGGGCCTGGTCATAACCGGCCCCGTGGTCGCGAGGCTCACGGGCCAGAGCTCCGGCCTTAACGCTCTGAACGCCTCAATTATTCTCGCAATAATGATACTCCCGACGATAATCTCAATATCTGACGACGCGCTGAAGGCCGTCCCCAGGACATACAGGGAAGCCGCGAGGGCCGTTGGCGCGACCAGGTGGCAGACCATATGGGGGGTGGTAGTCAAGGCCGCGAGGCCGGGAATTGTCGCGTCCGTGATGCTCGGTTTCGGCAGGGCAGTGGGCGAGACAATGGCGGTTCTGATGGCCGCGGGCAACGCGCCGGCCCTGCCTCACTCTTTCCTTGACCCGGTGAGGCCATTGACATCCACCATAGCCATAGAGCTGGGCGAGGTCGCCTGGAACACCGAGCACTACTATGTTCTGTTTGCCCTGGGGTTTTACCTGTTTCTGATAACCCTGGTCGTCAACCTGATAGCCGAACCCTTTGTCAAGAGGATAAAGGAGGCCGCGTGAGCTGGTGGGACTTGGCCGTAAAGAAACTCGCCGACAGGGCCGGGACTGCAGTTATAATTCTATCGGCAATCCTGGTGGCAGTGGTTCTGGGATACATATTCTCCTTCATAATCCTCAAAGGGGCGGGCGCGCTCAGCTGGGAATTCCTAACCAAACCGCCCCTGGACAATATGACCCGCGGCGGCATATTGCCCGCTATAGTCGGAACATTTTATCTCGCGCTTATCTCAACAGTGGCTTCGTTCCCGGTGGGCCTTGGCGCTGGCATCTACCTCGCTGAATACGCGTCGGAAAACTGGTTCACCAAGCTGGTGAGGAGCACAACCCGCAACCTCGCGGGAATTCCGTCAATAGTATACGGGATATTCGGGGTTGCCCTCTTTGTCCAGCTCTCAAAGATGGGAACATCCCTGCTGGCTTCTGGTCTCACCCTTGGCCTGATGAACCTGCCCTGGCTCATAACCACATCCGAGGAGGCCCTCAGACAGGTTCCGCACTCATACAGGGAGGGCTCGCTCGCGCTGGGCGCAACGAAGTGGCAGACCATCTGGAAGGCAATCCTGCCGGCGGCTTTGCCAGGAGTATTGACCGGTCTCATCCTGTCCATGTCCAGGGCCGCCGGAGAAACCGCCCCTATTCTCTTCACCGGCGTGGTTTTCTACACCCCGCACCTGCCAACAAGCCTCTCAAGCCAGTTCATGGCCTTGCCGTATCACCTTTACATACTGGCAACCCAGCACCAGAACATAGAAGGGGTTCGTCCCCTTGCCTATGGCACCGCTTTGGTTCTGATAATCCTCACATTTATCCTGAACCTCGCCGCGTTCTTCATAAG
>CBFGJU010000330.1:0-8530 GCA_965649155.1 Caldifarciminota bacterium
GATGCCAGGTTTATCACGATTATCCTATAGGGGCTCAGATCTATGTTGTTCACCCCGGCAGTGCTTGTGGTGAAGGTGTAACCGTTCGCGTTCATCAGGCTCACGAATGTGACATACCTGTCTTCCAGGGTATAACAGTAGCCTGGACAAAAGGGGCCGTGGGTGTAGTCCCATAAAACCACGCCGGCCTTTGACCCTGACGGGGCAAATGTTATGGCCGGCTCCCGCATGATGTCCGCGGCCTCCTGGCCTGTCGCGAGATCAAACATGCAGATAAACAGAATAACCATAAAACCTCCCGTTCCCTCTTATAAAAGCCCTGATTGAGTCGTTTCAAGCTAGCGCGCTATAATTTCCCCGTGCAGGTAATCAAGACCATCCCTGAGATGCAGGACCTCTCGGATTCATGGCGAAGGCAGGGACTTGTCATTGGTTTCGTGCCCACAATGGGCGCGCTTCACGAGGGCCACCTCTCCCTCATCCGGATAGCCCGCTCAAGAGCGGACAGGGTCGTGGTTTCTGTATTCGTCAACCCTACCCAGTTCGGCCCATCGGAGGATTACACCCGGTATCCCAGGAACACCGATGAAGACCTGTCTGCCTGCGAGGGAGAGGGCGTGGACGCGGTATTCGTGCCGTCGGTTGAAGATATGTATCCAGAGGCCTACTCAACATATATTGAGGTTGAGGGCCTGACCGAGGGCCTCTGCGGTCGTTTCAGGCCTGGCCACTTCAGGGGAGTCGCAACGGTTGTCGCGAAGCTGTTCAACGCGGTGAGGCCCCACCTCGCGGTCTTCGGCATGAAGGACGCCCAGCAGTTCTTCGTTATAAAGCGGATGACCCGTGACCTTGATTTCGGGATAGAGATAGTCCCAGGCCCGACGATCCGGGAGCCGGACGGCCTCGCGATGAGCAGTCGGAACCGGTATCTGAGCCCAGAGGAGAGGGCCGATGCCCCGGTTCTATACAGGGCCCTCCTGGTGGCAAAGGATCTCATAGAGCAGAGCGGAATTCGCGATCCCCTGGAAATAAAAAAGGAAATGAATCGCTTCATATCCGAGGAATCCAGCCTCGTCCGGGTTCAATACATTGAGATAGTTGACACGACCGATCTCAAGCCAGTTGAGCTGATTGAGGGAGAGGTTATGATAGCCATTGCGGCTTTCCTGGGCAATACCAGGCTGATTGACAACATCATCCTCGGTGCGTAGAGGCCTTTTGTCCCCTGAGAACGGGATGCCGGGCAGATTGAACCCTCCGGCTATCCTGCCCTGAAGTCCAGGGATGTCCGATAAGCGGTTTTGAGAGCTTTGAAACCCATTTTCTGCGTAACATATTTCCCAGGCTGGATTTTCTGGTCCCGCAAAGCAACGGGTTCTCTCCTGGTTGGAAAACCCGCGCAGGGAATGGGGACGAATTCTGCGGTATTGGGGGTCAAAACCCCCCGCTTTTCTATACGGATGGGGAGGCATGAGACTCGGCTTCCGGATGTTTCTTTGTTCCGTGTTCGCCTGAAACCTTATCATATTAGCATGATGATACTCAGCCTGGTTCTGGTGGCTGGCGACATAGAGGAGGGAGTCATGTTCCGCCAGCGCCACATGTTCTCTGAAGCAGAGCGCGCCCTGAGGAGGGCCATTTATGTTGGCGAGGATACCCTGCGGGCAAAGGCGGAGCTCGCGATAACCTACTACAAGTGGGGAAAATACCCGGAGGCCATTTCCATTTTCTCCGGAATGCACGATCTCCTCAACGAGGAGATGTGGGGCTATTACCTTCTCTGTCTCCAGGAAACCGATCCCGAAAGGCTTTCTAAGCTGCTTGATTCCCTTTCCGCGCAGACCGATACCTTTTCCCTCCGGATTGCCCTTTCCGGGCTTTGGCTCTCGGGGGACGAGGCCGTGGCGGATTCGCTTGGCCTCAGGCTTGTTGCCCTTGCCCCGGATTGCTCCGGCGCGACCCTGTTTGTGAAGGAGATCGCGAACAACGCGCTTGTTTTGCCTGATTCCGAGCGCATCAAGCGCATAGCCTCTCTTGAGGATAGGATATGGAAGTGTCCGGCCTTCTCATGGCCCCTCAGGATCAAGGTTGTCTCAATGCTGACCACTGGCGACACCGCGGGCGCGATATCCGAGCTCAGGAAGTGGACGAAGAAGAAGCCGGATGACCCCGAACTGCTTCTGGGCGCGGCGGGCCTTGTTGTGAATTTCGGCCTGGATGTCCCGGAGGCGGCTGGCTGGGCCAGGGACGCCTTCATCCTTGCCGGGCGGAAACCCCTTGAGGGAGATGGCTTGGAATCACCGGAGGAGAGGCGGCTCAGGGCCCTGTTTTATCACGCGATACTCTCCGGTCTCCAGGATGATGAACTCTGGAAGGATGTCTCGCTTCCGCCTCGCAACAACGACCTGGGCCTTCTGTCCCTTTATCAATACACAATGGGCCTCCTTGAGCGCGGCAGGGGAAATGAGATCCAGGCAAAGGAGCATTTCCTCCTTTCGGCGATCGCGGGTTCCCCCAGGAACACCTGGCCGGAGAAATCCCTGAAGGCCCTCGCTGAGATGGGGATATCCGATCCGGTCGCGGAGGCGAGAGAGGTCTTTGATTACTCCGGAATGGTTTTCATGGACAGGACAGCCACCTTGGGTTTTCCGGCTGACCTGAAGGCGTCCCGCGTAGCGGTCGGAGACTACAACCGGGACGGTTGGGATGACCTTCTCCTGCAGGGGAGGCTGTTTGAGAACGGAAAAGGCAAGGGATTCACCGAGGTCACCGAGAAGCTTGGCCTTGCTGGCGTTTTCGGCTCAGGCGCGCTTTTCCTTGATTACGACAGGGACGGCTGGGACGATATTCTTATTACAGGGAAGGCAGAAAGGCTCTTCAGGAACGAGAAGGGCAAGAGATTCACGGAAGTTGACGCTGGACTCTCGGACACATTCCCGACCGAGGGAGCGTCTGCTTTTGACCTTAACGGCGATGCCTGGCCGGAGATATACCTCGCGAACTACGAGTCAGGCGGCCTGGGAAAAGGCACCCCGGATGTCCTTTATCTCAACGACCGCGGCAGGTTCAGGCCTGTTGAGATCGCCCCGGAGACCCTCTGCGGAAGGGGAGTCGCGGCCTCGGATTTTGACATGGACGGGGATATTGACCTTTTTGTTGCCAATTACAGGCTCCAGAGGAACTTTCTGTATCTGAACCAGTCCGGCTCACTCGCGGATTCGGCCTTCCAGTATGGGGTGGCCGGGAAGGATACCCGGGATTGGTTCGGCCACTCCATAGGCCCCGCGTGGGCCGATTTTGACAACGATGGGGATTTTGATCTCATGGTTTGCAACCTCGCGCATCCGAGATACATAGACTTTTCCGAGAAAACCGTTCTGTATCAGGCTACCGGCAGAAAGGACGAACCTTTTCAGGATGTTCGCGAGTCGGCTGGCATAACCTACGACGAGTGCCACTCCGAACCACTCTGGGGCGACTTTGACAACGACGGCGACCTTGATCTTTTCATAACCTCTATCTACGAGAAGGAAAGGAGCTATCTCTACCAGAACATGCTCACCGAGACCGGGGAGGCCCGTTTCCAGGATATAACATATCTGGCCGGCGCGCGCGTGCTGAACGGGTGGGGAACCGCGGCTTTGGACTTTGACCACGACGGTGACCTTGACATCGCGGTTGGTTCCAGCTCCGGGTTTCGTTTCCTGGTCAACGAGACCGAGAACAGAAACACCTGGATAGAGATAGAGGGCCTGCCGCAGGGAGCGATCGTGAGGCTTGTTGCCGGGAACAACCTGATGACGAGGCAGTCCGAATTCGCGAAGGGAACAACATCCCAGAGCTCGCCGGTTCTGCACTTTGGCCTCGGCGCGTGGCAGAACGAGGTGGCCCTTGAGGTCTCTTATCAGGGTAAAAAGAAGACGCTTAGAACCAGGGATCTGATCCGGCGGATAAAATTGAAGATATAGGGACTCATCCCTGATGCTTGAGCGTGAGAATGAAACGAGCGCTGGCCCATCCTGCCACGATATAATTAATAAAATGCGCGTTCTCCTCCTGGCGGATGCCTCAAGCTTCCACACCCTGAAGTGGTTCCGGGCCTATGTGGCCCGGGGCGCGGATGTCCTGGTGGCAAGCCTTGAACCTCCAAGGGAAGAGCTTTCGGATGCCTGCGTTTTCATCAACCCTCCGATTGTCGCGAGGCCCTTGCGTTATCTTTCGGCTATTTGCAGGATAAGGTCTCTGATTTCGGAATTCAGGCCTCATCTGGTCAATGCCCACATGGCGACCGGCTATGGCCTTCTGGCCGCGCTCTCGTGCACGAGCGCGAAGATAGCGGTTTCCCTCTGGGGGCCGGACATCCTTGAGAGCCCTCGGAAAGGCCCCTTGCACCGAGCGGCCCTACGGTTCGTCTTCAGGAAAGCCCACCTCATTCAGACCGACGCTCGCGTTATGGACAGGATACTTGCGGAGGATTTCGGTGTCCCCCGCGCCAAGATATTCTTCATGCCATACGGACTTTCTCGCGACCTGCTTGAGAAGCCACTGACGGATTTCGTTCCCGGCCCACCCTGGAGGCTGATCAGCCACAGGAGGCTTGAACCGCTTTATTCGCCCCTCGTCATCGTTGAGGCCCTTTCGGTTCTGAGGTCATATGGCCACGAATTCGGTATAACCTTCGCTTCCGGTGGTTCCCTTGAGGAAAATGTCCGGGGAGAGCTTGCCCGTCGCGGGATCACAGGAGAGGTGACCGGATGGCTCCCGGATGAGGATCTGCGCGATCTCATTGCCTGTTCCCACATCTTCATATCGGCCTCGCTTTCAGACTCAACTCCGGTTTCCCTCCTGGAGGCCATGGCCTTTGGTGCTTTTCCGGTTGTCTCAGACCTTCCGGCAAAGTCCGAATGGGTCGTGGACGGCCTCAATGGTTTTCTCTTTAACCCGACCGATCCATCCGAGCTCGCGAATAAACTCGCCAGGTGCTTTTCCAGGCCAGAGCTGATGATGAGAGCGCGAGAGATCAACAAATCGCTGGCCCGGGAGCGTGCTGACTGGGAGAGGGATTTTGATGCTTTTCTTGAGGCAGTGGAGCGCGCGCCATCAGCGCCTCTGCCGCTTTCCAGACCAACAGGAGTTCTGCCTTGGAGCTACCTGAGATGAAGGTGATGGCAGTGACCCTGGCCAAGAAGAACTGGGTCACCGGCATCTGGACATTCCTTGAGCTGACCAGGAGGGCTCTGGAGCCGGTTGGGATTGATTATAGGGTTCCGGATCACTGGCTCAACCACAGACAGCCCAGGAGGCCCCTGCGTGCCCTAGTAAGGGTTCTTTCCTGGTTTGCTGGGACCCCATACGAGATAGACATCCGAAGGAGGGTTGTTGGCCCCGCGCTCTCCGGCATAACCAGGCGGGAAAGCCGCTCCTACAACCCGGATGTCCTGCACATCCAGGGCGGTCTCGCGGCTGGTCTCATTCTCGGTTTCCTGGATGAGGAGCGCGTTCCCTGGGTTCTCCACCTTCACAGCATAGATTCGGAGCTCATGAAAGCAGAGGGTGTTGCGCCGGATCACCCCCTGGTCATCTTCTCCGACCACCTTCTCAGGAAGTCCATAGCATCCGCGCCAGTGGCCTGCGCCATTTCAAATGATCTTCTGGAAAGGATACGGAATATGGGGATTGATGTTTCGGGAGTCAGGGTCGTTCACAATCCGGTCATCATCCCGGAACTACCGGAGGCCCCCGATCCCGGCCCCTATGTCTTTCTGCCGGCAAGGCTGAGCCGGGAGAAGGGCGTTGATATAGCCATATCGGCCTGGCATGTGGTTGAGAGGGAATTCCCCGACCTCAGCCTCATCATTGCAGGCGCAGGCCCGGAGGAACCCGCGCTCAGAGGGATGGTCCAGGAGACCGGGCTCAAGAGCGTGAGGTTTCTCGGCAGATTGTCATGGGAGGAAACCCTTGCCTGGACCCGGGGCGCGCTTGTCCTACTGCACACGACCGTTCCGAGAGGCGGGGCCAGGGAGGGCCTCGGCATGACCGTGCTTGAGGCTATGGCCCTGGGCGTTCCGGTTGTATCCACTGACAGGGGCGGTGCGGCTGAGGCCCTCGGGGACGCGGGCGTTTTCGTTCCCCCTTTTGACACAGAGGCACTGGCCTCCGCCACCATTCGCCTGATCAGAGACCGCGACCTCCGGCGCGATCTCGGCCAGAAGGGTGCCCAGAGGGCAAGGGAGATGTTCGGCCCCGAAATCTATGCCAGCAAGATGAAGAAAGCGTTCGCGGACGCGATCGGGTGAATCCGCGAGGGGCACAAAGAGTCCCCGCTACCACTGGGTTTCACCATTTACTATCCTTGACACTCCTCCCTCCTTGACCACCTCTATCACCGTGTCGGCTATGACCTTCATGTTCTCGTCGTGGGTTATCATAACGACCTGGGGCGTTGTTGGGTGAAGTTTGAACTCCTGAAGCAGTTCCTGCAGGGATGATATTCTCTCGGAGTCAAGGTTGTGGGTTGGTTCGTCCAAAAACAGCGATTCGCTCTCTCCGCCAAGGAGGACTCTCGCAATAGCGAAGCGCATGGCTATTCCCATAGCGACCTGTTCCCCTCCGGAGAGCCTTTCCATCTGCCTTCCCATCTCGTCAACCTTCACCGGAACCAGGTGATCGTCAAGGTAGACTGACTGCAATCCTGAGAACGAGAAGTCCTGGAAGCACGCGTTCAGGTTGTCCTCAAGCCTTCTCATTGCGATCTTGAACTCCCTCTCTATGCCCTGGGACGAGAGGAGCCTGGTTTTTATCTCGGACAGGATGTCAAGTTTCCGTCCGGTTTTCCTTATGTTCTCAAGGAAACCGGCCATATCTGCCAGCTCCTTCTTTATGGCCTGGATGTCCCTCTCTGTGTTTATCTCTCTTTCGCTCAGGGACTGTTTGCTGGCCTGGACGCGATCTCGTGCCTCGGAGTGGGATTTTTTTCGCTCCTCCAGCCGGGCCCTTTTGGTTTCTATGCCCGCGAGGGATTCCAGCCTTGACCTCTTTTCCGCGAGCTCGGTTCTTTTCTTCCCCAAAAGCTCAACCTGCCTGGCTACTTCCTGAGCCAGCTTCTCCAGGTTTTTTATTTCGGTTTCCAGTTTCCCATATTCCCTCTCGGCCGGCGAGAGCTCTTCTATTCGCGCCGCAAGTTCATCCGGGCCCAGCTCCGGGAATCGCCTCTTTTCTGCCAGTTTTTCAATCTCCTCGCGCTCTTCCGCGAGGGCAGATTCAAGGCGCTCACGCGGATTTACGGATATGAATTCCTCGGCCGCGGCGAATTTCCTTTCGGCTGGCTCAAGCGCGCTGATCTCGGATCTGACCTCGTTCAATCTCTTGCTCAAGGCCTCGTGTTTCTCGGCCTCTCCTGCTGTTTCTTCAAGCCGTTTCCTCGCATCGGCCATCTCCGCCACGCACCTGGAGAGCTGTTCCTCAAGCCGTTCTTTTTCCTCCGCATCCTTTGCGAGCTTCTTCAGCCGGGCTATCTCCTCCGCTATTGCCTTTGACTTTTCAGTGAATTCCTCGGAGAGCTTTTTGGCTTCCGCCAGTTCCTCTCGCAGTTGTCCCAGGACATCAGCTCTGTGCTCCGGTGTCAGGCTTTGCTTGCAGAGGGGGCAAATATCCCCCAGCTTTTCCACGGCCGCTATGTCCTTTTCCAGCTTTTTTATCCTGCCCGCGACCTCGCCCTTTTCGGCCTCGGTTTTCCTCGCTTCGGATTCCCTCTCTTCAATCAGCCTGAGCAATTCCCCTTTTGATTCCCTTATTTCAGCCAGTGCCCCGAGCTTTCGTTCCAGATCCTCTTTTTCCTTCTGTTTCCTCGCGAGGGCGTTTTGGAGCTCCTTCACCTGGCCCATTCGCTCCTTGATCTGACCAATCTCGGCCCTTATTCTTTCCTCTTCCTCCCTCAGTTTCCTGAACCTCTCGTGGGAAGGGAGAAGCTCTTTCAGGGTCTTCTCGTATCCTCTGGTCTCCTCAAGCCTCCTGCTGATTTCTTCGGCCTTCGCGGCCTTTTTCTCTGTTTCGGACAGGATGCCCAGGTCGGCCCTCAAGGCAGATAGTTCCTCCAGATTTCCCTCAAGCGCGTTCAGGGATTCCATGAGTCGGGGGATCTCCCTGATCTTGCGCTCATTCTCTTGGCGCTGGGCTTCTATCCTCTCCATTTCCTCCCTCATGACCCTCGTTTCCCTCTCCAGCGCGGCCTTTTCCTTCTCCTGCTCGGCCAGTTCCCTTTCCTCGGACTCAAGCTCCCGGCCCTCTCGCGCGAGCCTATCTTCCTCGGCCCTCAGCGTCTCTAGCTCTTCTACGATAGCTGATAGCAGATTCTCCTTTTCCGCGAGGGACTTTTTTCTCTCCTCCATATCCCTTTCAAGCTCCTCCTTGTTGGCTCGGCCTGTTGCCCCGATGATCACGCGAAGCTCCTTCTCCTTATCTGAAGCCAGGTCTGCCGCGGCCTCCGCGACCAGCTGGAGGTGGTGATACCCGAACATTCGCTCAAAAACGG
>CBFGJU010000331.1:0-8496 GCA_965649155.1 Caldifarciminota bacterium
TCAACTTGAGATGGAGATAGAAGGAGGTTCGGTTCTTGACCCTGCGGGCAAAGAGGGCCTGGCATCAATCACCGGGGACATGCTTGACGAAGGCGCGGGAGGGCTTTCCGCGGGAAAGATAGCCGAGGCCTTTGAGAGCATGGGCGGGAGGTTCTATGTAAATGTCGGCAAGACCTCCACCCGCGCCTCCCTGAAGTGCCTGTCGCCGGACGCAGACACCCTCATGGCCTTTATGGCAAAGATCATCGCCTCTCCTGATTTCAAGAAGGATGATTTTGCCAAGCTCAAAAAGAGGACCGTGTCCTCCATATATTCTTCAAAGAGCGACCCCAACACCGTCTCTGACTGGTGCTTTGACGAGGTCGTCTATCAGGGACATCCCCTGGCACACCCTGTTGTGGGCTATGATTCTACCGTTTCAAAGATAAGCCTGGATGATGTGAAGGGCTTTTACAGGGACTGGTATTGCCCGGCCAGGGCAACGATCGTGGTGGTATCGGACATGGAACCCAGGGATGCTATTGCCCTCGTGGAGAAGCACCTTGGCGGCTGGAAGAACCAGGGCAAACCATTGCCGGTTTTGCCTCCACTGCCTCCGATAGAAGGCAAGAGGGTCAAGGTGGTCAGGATGCCAGAGATAACCCAGTGCTACATAGCGCTCGGCGCGAGGGGGATAACACGCACATCTCCTGACTACAACGCCCTCAGAACCGCAAACTACATCCTGGGCGGATCCGGCTTCTCGTCCAGGATAACCAAAAAGATAAGGGTTGAGCTGGGGTTCGCCTATTCGGTGTTCGGGCATTACAGCTCCGGCTTTGCCTTCGGAGACACCGTGTATCCGGGGATATATTACGCTGGCCTGGAAACCAAGCTTTCCTCTGGTAACCAGGCGATAGCCGAACTGCTTTCCCTCATAAAAGACGCTAGGGACAATGGTTTTACCAGCGAGGACCTTGAGGCCGCGAAGAAATACTACAGGGGTTCCATAGCCCGTTCCTCCGAGACCTACGGCCAGGTTGCGGGCCTGGTCATGTATGGGGAGGAATTCGGTCTGCCGGAGCTCTACTGGATAGAGGACATAATCGCGGTATCAAACCTTAGCCTTGACCAGGTCAACGCCGCGGCAAAGGCCCACTTTGATCCGGACAACTTCGTCCTGGTCGTGGTCGCGGACACCTCGTTCAGGCTGGAGGGGTATCCCGAGGCAGAATATATGGACTGGAAATGAGGAGCTGGCACTTTACTGAGAGAGCAACCCCATCCGATACCCGGACCGGGACCACGGCCCTTCTCATGCCCAATGTCCAGTTCATTTACGAGCTCGCGTTGGCACAGCTTGAGCTTTCCGTTTTCGGTTACGAGTTCCTGATAGAAAACAGCATGAGAAAGATGAGGGTCTGGGGAGGGGACAATGAAAATTTCTGCAAGCGCACGGCTTACTTTCAGTCAATAGGGGACAGGGAGAGCGTCTATCCCCTCATCGTCAGCAAGAACCGGACCCGGAGCATCAACCAATACCTGACCCACTGGATATATCCCTACAAGGGCAAGTTTCATCCTCAGATGATAAGGGCCCTGCTGAACATAACGGGCCTCACTGAGGGAGAGACCGTTCTTGATCCCTTTGTCGGTTCCGGGACCCTGGCCCTGGAAGCCCAATTGCTGGGGATAAACTCGGTTTGTTTTGACATATCGCCCTTATGTGTCCTGCAGACCAGGGTCAAGACCGAGTCGGTCTTTTTCCTTGACGAGATAAAGGGGGCTCTCCGGGATGTCCAGAAGGAGTCCAACAGGCTACTCAAGGGAGACCGCGAAAGGGACATGCTGGATTTTATAATGACCTTTGACCAAGAGCCTGTCCGAAATTTCTACCTCATGGGTTTCCTGGTGGCTGTAAGCGACGCTGAAAGGAGGAGGAAGCCCTTTATCCAGTCATTCCTCAAGGATATTTCTCTGATGCTATCCTCGGTTGAGGATCACCGGGATGTGGTTCATGAGCTTGGGCTCAAACCTGGGAAAACAGAGACCTCCGAGACTGACGCGAGAAACCTTCCCCTGGCCGATGATTTCGTGGACGGTATCATAACCTCTCCACCCTACAGTATTGCCCTGGACTATGTGGCCAACGACTCGCACGCCCTCAGGTTCCTCGGCAAGGATATATCCGGATTCCGGGAATCAGTCATGGGCGTGAGGGGCCGTGGGGAGGAGAGGGTTCGGCTTTACAACGAGGACATGAAAAGGGCGCTGAGCGAGATGGCCAGGGTTCTGAAGCCGGGCAAATACGCGAGCCTGGTCATAGGCAACGCCACTTACCAGGGAAGGATCATCAATACCGTGGATCTCGTTATCCGCGAAGCTGAGAAATGCGGCCTCGCACTAGTCAAGAACATAGACAAGATAATCTTCGGGCTTTACAATGTGATGCAAAGGGAGAACATCCTTATCTTCCAGAAAGGGAACTGAATGCGGGACGAATACATCAAACAATTGGAGGAGACCTTGGAGAAATTTCTCGCCCCTGTCAGGAATGTTCCGTTTACATTGGTCATCAAGGTTCTCTCCGGGCACAGGATACTTCCGATTCGCGAAAACAGCGAGTGGAGCGAGGATTTCATCCCCAGATTGGAGAAAGCAATCCAGGAGGCTGGCATCTGCGCGCAGAAAAAAGGGATAAGGGTGAAAAGGCCCAACGAAGCCGGTAATAAGATAGAGGATTTTGTTCTTGAGGGATTGCAATCCGCCGGAATTCCAACCCAGAGACCACGCACAAGATCAGGAAAGAAAAAGTCCGCTGGTTATCCCGATTTTGAATTAGAATGGAGGGGGGTTACGGTTTATCTTGAATGCAAAACCTTCAACGCGGATAAGGATAGGGCGGGTGGTCTCAGAGTGTTCTATCTTTCCCCATCCGAGGATTTCAAAATCACTAAAGATGCGCCGCACATTCTCGCGGCCTTTGGGATGAAAAAGGTGGGGGAGAACCTCTTTGTTCCCGTATATTATGAGATCTATACCCTTGAAAACCTGATGGTGAACCTAAAGCACGAGTTCAACGCCTCCGACAGGGAGCTTTACCTATCTGAGTCTCTTCTAACCCATGGAGAAATTTAGCCCTAACACCCTCCTCAAGCTCGCGCTCGCGGGCCTGGCCGTTTTGCCCGCGCTCGTGTTGTTCTTCATCTTTAGGGAAAGGCCCTTTGAGATGGAGGACAACTTCGCCTATCTGAGAATAGGCCTGGCCCTGGTCTCGTTCATGATATACATGATCGGCAAATACATGGCGGGGTTCCTGAAAATGACGAAACTACCCGGGTTTTTCCCATCCCTGCTTGCGGGCGTAGCCGTGGTTTTCATCATAGTAATCGGAACCCTCGCTTCCTTTTATGGCAAATGGTGGGCAGAGTATATTCCACACGGGGCAATAGGCGCCTATGCGGCATGGAGGATGAAGCTATGAGCTACCACCCCACCTTCACGGACGACGCTCCCCAGGCCATGGATACCAGGCTCATGCTCAGGCTCACAAGGTATCTAAAGCCATACTGGCCCCTGCTCCTCCTATCACTGCTCCTGATGGGGCTTTTGACCGTGGGGGAACTGCTTCCCCCCCTCCTGACCAGGATAGCCATAGACCGATACATCATGCCCTCCTGGGCGATAATAAACAAGGACACGCCACAGGAGCTTCTCCACGGCGTCCAAACGATTCCCCTTTCCGAAGGCGGCTTCATGGTCAACCTCCCCGACCTCCCCCAGGCCCAGAGGCGGGAGATGGAGGCAAGGGGCCTGGTCAGCTCCGAGCGATACATGTCCGTTCCGGCTGAACTCACCGAGAGCATAAAGGGGGAAGACCTGATCACCGTTGGGGAAAGGCGATTCATCGCGTATTCAAAGCTGAAAGATTACGACAGAAAGACAATATCGGCCGTAAGAGCAGACCACCTCAGGGGCGTGGGATGGGTGGGGCTAGCGCTGTTCATCCTCCTTACGCTGAACCTCTTGCTTAACTTTGGTCAGGTCTACACCCTGCAGATGGTGAGCCAGCGTGGCATGGCAGACCTTCGGCAGGACATATTCAAAAAGTTCCTGAGAAGCCCCGTTGATTTTTTCGCGTCAAATCCGGTGGGCCGGCTGGTGACCAGGGCCACCAACGATGTTGAGTCCATAAACGAGTTCTTCTCCTCTGTCCTGGTGTATTTACTGAAGGATGCCCTACTCATAGTGGGTATCCTGATCATCATGATCAGGATGAACATAAAGCTCACCGGGGCCATGCTCGCCATAGTTCCCCTGCTCGCTCTTTCCACATTCCTGTTCAGGCGCTACGCGCGCGAGGCCTACCGCGAGGTCAGGAAATACCTGGCGCAGGTTAACGCTACCCTGCAAGAATCCATATCCGGAATATCGGTAATCCAAACATTTGTCCAGGAGGCCAGGATGACCGAGAACTTTCGCAGAATAAATCACGATCTCTACAAAGCATTCATGAAACAGCTTTATGTCTTCGGAACATTCAGGCCCTTGATGGACCTCTCGGACGCAATAGCAGTCGCCATCATACTCTGGTATGGCGGGGGGGAGATAATTCGGGGCGCGCTATCGTTCGGCGCGCTTGTGGCGTTCCTGTCATACATTGAGATGCTCTTCGCGCCGATCCGCGATCTATCAGAGAAATACAACATAATGCAATCAGCCTTCGCGGCTGGCGAGAGGATATTCAAGATAATGGACGGGCCAGAGGAGCCGAAGGGCGGAGATGCCAGGCCCGCGGAAGTGAGGGGTCATGTCAGGTTTGAGAATGTCTGGTTCGCATACGAGGACGAGGACTGGGTTCTCCGGGACATCACATTTGAGGTGACGCCCGGCCAGACCGTGGCCATAGTGGGCCCAACGGGCGCGGGAAAAACCACCATAATAAAACTCCTCCTCAGATTTCACGACCCCCAGAAGGGAAGAATCCTACTGGATGATGTGGACATAAGGAATATACCCCTCCGGGAGCTCAGAGCGAAAATGGCCCTCGTCCAGCAGGACATCTTCGTCTTTTCGGGAACCATAGAGGGAAACATAAGGCTGAAATCAGATATACCGCTGGATAAGGTAATAGAATCCGCGAAAGCCGTTGACGCCGACAGGTTCATAGATCACCTTGAGGGCGGATACTCCGCGCCCCTGGGCGAGCGCGGCGCCACCCTTTCACAGGGACAGCGACAACTTCTGGCTTTCGCGAGGGCCCTCGCGTTTGACCCGAAAATACTCCTATTGGACGAGGCAACCGCGAACATAGACCAGGAGACCGAGGACATAATCCAGCGCTCGCTGGCGAAGCTCCTTTCCGGGAGAACCGCTTTCGTGGTCGCGCACAGGCTGTCAACCATAAGAGAGGCGGACAAAATACTGGTCATCCAGAAGGGCAAGCTCGTGGAAGAGGGGAACCACCACGAGCTCATCCTGAAGAAGGGCTTCTATTACTACCTCTACAGCCTGCAGTTTGAGAGGAACGCGGTGGGCAAGGATTCCTGATTGCCCGTGAGATTGTCCAGCCTGGAAGCGAAGGATTATACTTTCGCCCTTACGAAAACCCGTCGGAGCTGAGAGATTGTTTCTGAGCCTTTTGCCCCTCGTGATCTCTGCCGCGGTGGCTGTGCCCTCGGTTGCCCTGCGTTTCACCCACATGCACCTTGAGCCCTGGCTGGGCGCGCTCGTTTTCGGCGGGGGGATAGTTGCCGCGGCATACATGCTCTCGGTCGCTTGCGAGGTAGCGCAGTTGGACATGTCCAGAGCCCTTGCTATAGCGCTCCTGGCAATACTCGCTGTCCTGCCCGAATACGCTGTTGACTTCTATTTCGCGTGGATGGCCCCGCATGATCCCGTTTATACCCACTACGCGACCGCGAACATGACCGGCGCGAACAGATTGCTCATCGGCTTTGGTTGGGCATTCCTGATATTTCTTTATTGGCTAAAGACGAAAAAGAGAGGCATAGTTCTGGACAGGAGCTACGGCATAGAGCTCTCTTTCCTGGCAATAGCAACCCTATACTCGTTCCTCATACCCCTGAAGGGAAGGCTTGACCTTCTGGACACGGTCGTCCTGGTTTTTCTCTTTGGCCTCTACATGTTCCAGGCCGCGCGGGCACACAAGATTGAGCCACACCTTGAGGGATGTGCGGCAACAGTGGGTTGTCTTCTGCCGCCGATAAGAAGACCTCTTGTCGTGGCTTTGTTTCTGTATTCTGGCCTCATAATACTCGCTGCAACCGAACCCTTCGCGGAAAGCCTCCTGGCGCTTGGCAAGGGCCTCGGCATTGACGAGTTCATCCTGGTGCAGTGGCTCGCGCCCCTGGCGTCCGAGTCCCCTGAGATAATAGTAGCGACAATATTCGCGCTGAAAATGCGCCCCGGAGAGGGCTTCGGCGCGCTGGTCTCGTCAAAGGTCAACCAGTGGACGCTTCTCATCGGGACACTGCCTATAGTGTATTCGCTCTCCGCCGGAAGGCCTGGCGCCCTGCACATGGACGGCAGACAGGTTGAGGAAGTAGCGCTGACAGCCGCGCAGAGCCTCTTCGCGGTAGCAATACTCTCGGACTTCCACTTCAATGTCTGGGAGGCCATGGCGCTGTTTGGCCTTTTTATTGTCCAGCTCCTTATCCCAATACCTGCTGTCCGTTGGGGGTTCACGGTTGGCTACATAGTCCTCGCTGTTCTGGTCGTGGCAATAAGCAAGGAAAAGCGTAGGGGCCTCGGTTCCCTGATAGCAAGCCCGATCAAAAGGATGAGAGGGGAGCAATAGTTTTGCGGTTGCCGGTTGTCAGTTCGCGGCCGAACCAACCGCATCAATCCTGAGGTCGCCTTCCCTGTCCATTCCTGTTATCTCTGCATCGTAAAAATCCCCGGGCGCAAGCTCTTCCGGCACCTTGACCGAGAAATCCACCTCCGGCGCGTCGTATCCGGTCCTGGCGAGGCCCGGTTCATCCACGATAATCCTCAGATTCTTGCCAACAAGCCCGGACTGAACCCCAAGGTGGAGCTCGCGAACGACCTCCAGGGTTTCAAGGTATCTTTCAGAAACTATTTTTTTATCAATCTGTTCCATGTCCCAGGCACGAGAACCTTCCTCCCTGCAAAAAGGAAAAACCGCGACCCTGCGAAAAGGGCCTGATTCTATTCCCTTCACCATGAACCTGAAATCTTCTTCCGTTTCGCCCGGAAAACCCACCATTAGCTCGGTTCTCAGGAAAACATCCGGAAGGTATCTCTCAATGAGCGAGAGGGCCCTGCGGACAGCCCCTCCGCCACCTGCCCTGACCATGGCCCGGAGAACCCTGTCCGAGAGGTGCTGAACAGGCATGTGCAGGTATGGCGCGAGGTGATCCAGGGAAGCGAGGGTCGCGGCGAGGGCCTTCGTCATCCCGCCGGGGTGAACATACATCAGCCTTATCCAGAAATCCCCCTCAAGCCTGTCAAGAGCAACGAGCAAATCCTCAAGGCATTCGCCCGTGTCCCTGCCGAACTGGGTCGTCTCCTGCGCGATGAGGATGATCTCGCGCTTGCCGAGCTCAAGCATGGCACTCGCTTCCTCTACCAAAGCGCTGATGCTCCTGGAACGCAAACGACCCCTTATCCGGGGTATCACGCAGAAAGAGCACATCCGCGAACATCCCTCGGCTATCTTGAGATACGCATAGGGATAAGGATCCAGGATCCTGGTTCCTTCATCAGGGTCCCAGAATATTATCCTCGCGAGCGCGAGAATCTCATCCGTGCCCGGTGGAACCGGCCCGTATGTTTCGGCAATCTTCCTCCTCCTGGCTGGCAGGCAACCGATTATAGCCAGGGGGGCCCTTTTTGAGAGGGCCCCAATGTGTTCGGCCGCCTCCCTCTCCGCCTCGGATATGAAAGCGCAGGTGTTCAGGAGAATGAGATCGGCCTGGCCTGGGCTGGAAACAAGATCGTGGCCCCATGCATAAAGGGTTCCAGCGAGGCGTTCGGAATCAACTGTGTTCTTGGGACAACCAAGGGTGAAAATGAATATCTTCAAAGCCCTGCAAAAAGCCTCTCCGCGAGAAACAGGGGTAGGCCGGCTTCGGCAATTTTCTTTGCCACAGACTTTATGTCATATTCAACCCTGCGCACGGAGAAGAGCTTCTTTTCGGTGTCAAGCACGGCATACGAAGCCCTGGGGTCGCCATCGCGCGGCTGTCCCACGGAACCGGGATTCAGAATATACCTGGTTCCGGAAACAACCTCAATGTCCCCAACACCAAGAACATGGCTAGCGACGGTCTTTTTCTTGCTGAAGCAAATGGGAATGTGGCTGTGCCCGGTTATTGCTACCGGATTTTCAACCGCGGAGAAAGCGCGTTCCGCGTCCTCGTTGGTGAATATGTAATGCCACTTGTTGGCCTGATATGGTGACGCGTGAGAGAGAAAAAGCCCTGACTCCTCATCCTCCCAGTAGATAGGGAGCTTGCGGAGAAAATCAATCTC
>CBFGJU010000332.1:0-18776 GCA_965649155.1 Caldifarciminota bacterium
AGAACGACATCCTGCCTCTCAGTGAAACCCTTGCTGGGCAGGCTGTGGCCCAACAGGAGATTCAGAGGAATTGACCAGGTTTTGGTTTTTATGGTATACCAGGTATAGTCAGTGCCCTTGACCGTGTCAATTGCGCATGGCAAGGGAAGGGTCATCTGCAATCTGCCGTAGGAGAAATACTCGGTCTGAAATGGCGCGCTGGACGGAGGCGCGACTGCCGTGGACTCCGGCTCAGCGACAAGGAGTGCGATCACTATCACCTGCAAATTATATTGCATGGAGGCATGGGATGGCAAACTTTCGGGTGCCGGGGAAACAAAAAGGGCCGGGATAGGTTCCCGGCCCTGGTTTTTTCGGCCGATAAAGCTATTTCAGGGCAAAGGTTCCCCTGGTTGATCCGAAGTCCTCGGTCGCGAAAGTGAAGAAATAGACGCCCTGGTTCAGGTCAGGCAGTTCAAGAAAGCCCTTTCCGGAGAGGATGTTCTCGGTGCCGCAGGCTATCCTTCCGGTCGCGTCATACACGGCTATCTTCACATTCGTCTTGCCGGGCACGGAGTAGGCTATGCCCTTGCCAACGAAGGCCGCAAACAGCCCCGTGCCTCCTGCTGTTTCTTCCGTGCCAACCGAGGGATCAGGCCAGCTGTGCCAGGGGTCTCCGCCGCCGGCCGCGCCGGAAGTCCTGCGCCACATGATATGGGGTTGCCAGGTGTAGCCGGCAAAGGCAACCGGGGTCGCGGCGACATCCGTGTGCCTGGTGGTCGCGCCGGAGGGGACGGTTATGGCGTCCGCGTTGAACACATCATACTCGCAAGGGGAGTAGTAATACCAAGCGAAATATGGCCTGCCATTCAGACCGGATGTCTGCCTGTAGGTGGACATAAGGACAGCGTTGTTCTGCGAGATCATGTCCATAGCTGGAGAACGCACATCCGTAGCGGTGTTATCCCAGGTATAGATGTAGTAGGATGAGCCATCGTAGTAGTAGAAATAAACGTCAAAGTTGTTCGCGGCAGTAATCTGGTCAAAGGGAGCAACCCACCTGGTTCCGTATGCGCCCATGGAGAAAAGTCCCCTGAACGCGGTTCCGCCCTGATCAAAGTAGTATGTGGGGTGGGTTGTGCTGGTGAGTTCCCGCCAGTAGAAGTCGTAGTCGCCCTCGTTCGCACCGCTCCCATCGCCGTTGTTCGCGTCGTCCGATTCAATCCAGCCTATGAGCGCGCCGGTGCCACCGTGTCTCGGGGTAGCGGCTATGGCGTTGGTTATGTCGGTCCCCATGTCGTTGCTGTTTACATATGTCCATGTCGCGCCGCGGTCCGAGCTCCTGTAGTAATCAACCCAGTAGTCGCCTCCAGAGCCAACCCAGTCCATCCCACAAAGATACAGGTAAGAAGAACCTGAGCCGTCCGGTGCAGCCGCACATCCGAAATATAATCCCCCCCAACCTTGGGGATCGCAGTTGTATGATGCCAGGTTGGCTATGCCGCCGCCTCCGGTGTGCTGGAAACGGGTCACCCAGAGCGTCCCGTCAACATAGTACTGGCCGCCTCCGGCCTGCTCTGCCAGGATGTTGGAGATATAGACCCAGTTCCCGACGCGATCCACAGAGAGATAGCAAAATATCGGATCCCAGGTTGCAGAAGTGCCGTATATCGCAACCCTGTAGAGCCAGGTAGAGCCGTTGTCCGTAGAGCAGAACACGAATACCGTGTCCATTGTGTAGCTGCTCGTGGTTCCCACATATGCGGCCCAGAGGGTTCCGAGGCCGTCCTCCCTGATGCACACCCAGTAGTCAGCACCGTCATCAGTGTGGGGGTATGTGGCGTTGTAGACCTCGTTCCACCTCCAGCCCACGCCCGCGAATGGCACATATTCCTCAGGTGGATTGCCGTTTTTCAGCTCTGCCACCATCCGCGCGTCCTCGTTTGAGTATATCCTCTCTACCATCACAGCGGACTCGGAGACGGACATCTGATGAGGCGAGGCCACCGCGACCATGCTGGGCCGGTCCTTCCCAGCCAGCCTAACGGCCCCTGCCTCGTTCGCCTGCGCCGGCTCACCCGGCACGGTTATGACTGCTGA
This sequence comes from Caldifarciminota bacterium, assembly GCA_965649155.1. GTDB lineage: Bacteria > Hydrothermota > Hydrothermia > JBDRYB01 > JBDRYB01 > JBDRYB01. The sequence goes on from CBFGJU010000332.1 coordinate 2,080, forward strand.
AACCAGCAGTATAGCTATATTCATAATTACACCTCCACATCTCGGTCAGCTCTAAATTATTAACCGATCCGTGGTGTACGATCAAGGCCTGAAGGCCCGATATGGTCAAGCCCCGCGCGCCGCGATAGCCTCCCGGTAAAGCGTGAGCCTTTCAGTGAGCTCCGAGATGTTGTCCCCACCGAACTTTTCCAGGAATGCATCAAGCAGAACGATTGCCAGAAGGCCTTGAGCGATGATGGCCGCGGCGGGGGCCGCGCAGACATCCCCTCTCTCCACGAGCGCGGGGCCTGCCTCAAGAGTATCTATATCAAACGAAGGAATGGGGTCTCTTTGGGTTGGAACCGGCTTGACCCAGCACCTGACCAGGACCGGTTGGCCGTTTGTCATTCCCCCCTCTATGCCTCCGGCGAGTTTACTCGTTCTTTCAACACGGCCTTCCTTTATCGCAAATCCGTCCATAGCACTCCGTCCCTCCATCCCGGACTGCTTTATCCCCTCACCTATTTCCACTGCCCTGACCGCGGGGGTTGACATGAGCCACCCTGCTATCCTGCTGTCCAGCCGCTTCTCGGGTTCCGTGTAATCCCCTATGCCCGGCGGCATTCCCATCGCGCCCACCACGAATACTCCGCCAAGTGTCGTGCCCTTTTCCCTCGCGGTTTCAATGGCCTCCAGCATTCCAAGACTTGCTTCGGGATCCGGGCAGGATATCGCGGATTCCCCTGCGAGCACGAGGCGCTTGCTCAGGGATTCCGGAATATTCGCTGAGACCAGACCCACTCTTTCAATGTATGAGAACAGGCTAACCCCCAATTCCTCAAGCGCTCTCGCGGCCACCGCGCCCAGTCCGGCCAGCGCGACCGTTGATCTTGCTGATGCCCTTTCCCAGACATCCCTGAGGTCGCGGAATCCCCTCTTGAGGGCCCCTGGCCAATCCGCGTGGCCGGGCCTGGGATGTTTCGCGGGAGGGGCCTCCCATTTTTCGGTTGATCTGTTTCTCACCAGGATGGCTATCGGACTGCCAAGGGTGAAGCCTTTTCTGAGGCCGGAAAGTATCTCGCACTCGTCTGTCTCCTGGCTCATTCTGGAACTTCTGCCGGGCGCGAGCCTTCTTTTTGCCAGGAAAGCGTTGATGTAATCCTCGGATATGTGGATACCTGATGGGATCCCTGATATAATTCCCACAATCCCCGGGCCGTGGGATTCTCCGGCTGTCGTTATCCTCAGCCTCTCCATGATGAGAACGGGTAAAGGCCCAGGGCCCTGCGTATTATCCAAAACGGAAGGCCAAAGACAAGTCCCGCTATGAAGCCTCCCGCGTGCGCCAGGTATGCCACGCCAGCGCCTCCCTGGGCCGCGGTGAGCCACGCGTTCAGGAACTGGAAGCCGATCCAGATAATGAGATACACGAACGATGGTATAACCGCAAGTCCTCCGTAGAACATGAAGGTCAGTATCCTTGAGCGAGGGAAGAACAGTAGATAAGCACCCAGAACTCCGGATATCGCGCCGGAGGCCCCAACAAGCGGGATGCCCGAATCCGGGAAGAGCAAGGTATGGGCGAACACAGCGGCCACCCCTGATAGCAGATAGAAAAACGGGAAGAATATCCTGCCCAGGACATCCTCAACATTGTCCCCAAATATCCAGAGGTAGAGCATGTTCCCCGCTATGTGCATGAGGTTGGCGTGCATGAACATGGAGGAGAACACGGTCGGCCAGTCGTAGAAGGTCAGGAACCTGGCTGGGGTGAACCCCCACTGCACGACGAAGGCGTCAAACCCATACGGGTTGAAGAACTGGTAAATGAAGACCAGGATATTTATTCCTATGAGGATGACCGTCCATATAGGGAACCGGCGATGGCGCTGTTCGTCCTTGATGGGAATCATGGCGAAATTATAATGGTTTCCCGTTCCTCCATGCTCGTTATTGGTCGTGATGGAAGGGACGGATGTCTTCCCCCGCTGTCTGTTGTCCTTGCGCGGCACCGACTCGCGGCCTTATGATTTGGAGCGCGAGGAGGTTACTAGAGATGAAACTGAGATATCTTGGACATTCGGCTGTCCGGATAGAAAGCAGGAAGACGGTGCTCATTGACCCCTTCCTTAAGGACAACCCGATGGCTACCGAGAAGCCCAAGGACATCAAGGAAGCGGATGTCATAGTCGTGACCCACGATCACGCGGATCACCTGGGGGACGCTTTTGCCATAGCCAAGAAGACGGGCGCGGTGATAGTTTCCCAGCACGAGATAGCGGTCGCGGCCCAGGCCAAGGGCCTCGTGGCCGAGGGCATGAACATCGGCGGCCCCGTGACCGCCAACGGCGTGAAGGTTTGGCTCACGCCAGCTTTCCACACTTCTGCATCCGGCGCGCCGACCGGTTGCGTTGTTGAGATGCCGAACGGCAAGAGGGTGTATCACGCGGGAGACACGGGTCTCTTTGGCGACATGGCCCTTATCGGCGAGATGTTCAAGCCAGACGCCGCGCTACTCCCCATAGGCGGAAGATACACCATGGATGTGTCGCAGGCCGCGAGGGCGGTAGAGCTCATAAAGGCCCCCGTGGTCATCCCCATTCACTACAACACCTGGCCGCCAATAGAGGCTGATCCGCAGGAGTTCAAGCGCCTGGTCGGAAAAAAGGCCCAGGTGGTGATTCTCAGTCCCGGCGAGGCATACACCTTTGTCGGGGTAGGACTATAAACAGGGGTGCAAACCCCACGGAGGTTTTTAAAGATGAAGAAGCTGCTGATGATAGGCTTCCTGGCCGTCATGGTGGGCTGTTACACCATGGATGTGAACATGAGCGTGAAGAAGGACGATTCCGGTAAGGTTTCATTCGTGGTAACCATGCCATACTCAGCCACTGAGGGCGACCAGACGGATACCACCCTTGAGGACCTTAGGACGACCCTGAAGACCATGGCCCAGGGCAAAGAGGGCGCGAAGCTCCTTGAATATGACGAGAAGATAGACACGGCCGCGGGCAACATAGTCATGACCGCGAACTACTCCTTCACGGACTTCAACAAGTTCTTCACGGGCGAGGGCGAGGAGTTCTCCTTCAAACTGGCCAAAGATGGCAAGAACCGCACCCTGACCTGCGTTTTCAAGCAGGACAGCCTGATGTCAACCGAACTGCCCCAGAACGCCACTGCCGAGGATTCCACTAACGCTTCAATGAACGAGCTTGTGAACATGTTCCTGACCTCTGCGATGTTCAACCTGGTCCTGGAGGTTGAGGGGACGGTTTCGTCCCACAACGCGGACTCGGTCAAGGCCGGCAAGATATACTGGTCAGTGCCCTTCTACGCGGAGGACCCGGGAACAAAAACCCTTACGGTGAAATACAAGGTGAAGTAAAACCCCAACCATTTAGTTTGCTTCACTTTCCGAGGACGAGACAAAATGTCTCGTCTTTTTATTTCTTGAACCCATGATTCTCTACATTAATTGATATGATTGCGATTTCCGCATTTTTGCCCGCCAGAATAGAACCCCGAGCTGAACCCCTGAACCCTTGAATCCTCTTCTAACATGGGCTTAAAATTTTCGGCCTATGGCACGCAAGTTCAAGGGGGGAGTTCACCCCCCTTATCGCAAGTTAACATCTGAACTGCCAATCCAGAGCCTTGAACCGCCCGAAGAGGTTGTCGTTCCCCTTTCCCAGCACGCGGGCGCGCCTGCAAGGCCCGTTGTTGAAAAAGGCGCTGAGGTCAAGGCTGGAACCCTGATAGGCGAGGCCCAGGGCTACATCTCTGCTAATGTGCATTCCCCGGTAGCCGGAGTGGTCAAGTCCATCCTGGAAAAGCCACATCCAACCCAGACCGTACTCGTCCCTTCGGTCTTGATAGAGGTCAAAGGAACGGATTCAGAGGAGTTCAGGGAAGACCCGAACTGGGAGGATGCAAGCCCTGACGCCATCCGAGAGCGTGTCCTCGCCGCAGGCATAGTCGGCATGGGTGGCGCGGCGTTCCCCACGCATGTGAAGCTCAATCCCCCGAAGGAGTTTCCCGTTGACACCGTGATAATCAACGGCGGGGAGTGCGAGCCATACCTGACCCCTGATGACAGGCTAATGCGCGAATATCCTGAGGATGTGATCCGCGGCGCGCATCTCGTGCGCCAGGCGGTCGGCGCGAGGCGCGTCATCGTGGGCATTGAGGACAACAAGCCCGCCGCGATAAAGGCCATGGCCGATGCCGCGAGGGCCTATGGTTTTGAGGTCGTGTCCCTGCACTCAAAGTATCCTCAAGGCTCGGAAAAGCAGTTGATAAAGGCCCTTCTGGGGCGCGAGGTTCCATCCGGCGGCCTGCCATTTCATGTTGGCGTTCTGGTGCAGAATGTCGGGACCGCGAAGGCCATATACGAGGCTGTCAGATTTGGTCGCCCCCTGATAGAGAGGGTTTTGACCCTTTCGGGCCTTGGCGCGAAGGGCCCCGGCAATTACCTTGTCAGGATAGGAACCCCCTTCTCTTACCTCATAGAGAAGACCGGCGGGATGTCCGATGACACGGTAAAGATAATCAGTGGCGGCCCCCTGATGGGCATAGCCCTCTGGACTGCCGATGTTCCGGTGATAAAGTGCACCTCTGGCATCCTGCTTTTGACACCCCGCGAGACCTCGGACACGCGCGAGGGCCCCTGCCTTCGCTGTGGCTCTTGCGTTGATGTCTGCCCGATGGGACTCTCCCCATACCTCATTGCCAGGGAATCCGAGACCGGCTTCTTTGACAGGGCAAGAGAGCACCATGTCACCGACTGCATAGAGTGCGGCTCGTGCGCATACGCTTGCCCGGCGCGCAGGCACCTCGTCCAGCACATCCGCTACGGAAAGTCCGAGGTTTGGAAGCTCATAAAGAAAGAAAAGGAGGAAGCGGTCGCATGAAACTCATCCTATCGTCCTCGCCACACATACTTACCCCGGAGAACACCAAAAGGGTGATGTATCTGACCCTCCTATCCCTCCTGCCGCCGGTGGTCGCGGCTGTCTGGTTCTTCGGGTTCTATCCGCTCCTTCTGGTCGCGGTATCCGCGGCCACCTGCGTTCTGACCGAGTTCATCTTTCTCCTCGGCCGCAGGAAAGACCCGCGCGCCTCGCTTGACGGTTCCGCGTTCATAACCGGTGTTCTCCTGGCCCTGACATTGCCGCCCTCATTCCCATGGTGGGCCGCGGTTATTGGCTCTGCTTTTGCCATAGCCATCGGGAAGCAGGTCTTCGGCGGCCTGGGATACAACATCTTCAACCCTGCCTTGCTGGGAAGGGCTTTCCTCATGGCCGCTTTTCCGGTCCAGTCAACAACCTGGTCAAGACCGATCACCCTGGCACCGGACGCTTTCACTGGCGCAACCCCCCTTGCCCTGGCCAAGTTCTCCAGCAAGCTGACCCCTCACCTCTCGCTTTTCCTCGGCAACACAGCCGGTTCCATAGGCGAGACATCAACACTCCTGATAATCATAGGCGGGCTTTTCCTGATAATCCTCCGGTATGTTGATTGGCGATTGCCCCTGTCATACCTGGCGACCGTTGCCATTTTCGGCGGGATATTCTGGCTGATAAACCCCACCAGGTTCCCCCAGGACCCCCTGTTTCACCTTATGTCCGGCGGCCTGATGCTCGGCGCGTTCTACATGATAACGGACATGGTGACCAGCCCCGTGACAAAGCTTGGAAGGGTCATATTCGGGATAATAGCCGGCATCCTTGTCGTCCTCATAAGGCTATTCGGAGGCCTGCCGGAGGGAGTCATGTATTCAATCCTCCTGGCCAATGCGATAAGGCCCTGGATTGACAGGATGACAATGCCGAAGGTCCTCGGGGTCATCAAGAAAAAGGAGACCGCATCATGAAACTGGCCCTCAGGATGATAGCAGTTCTCACGGGGATAGGGCTTTTCTCCGGCGGCTCGCTCGCCCTGAGCTACAACGCGACCATAAACAGAATACAGGAGAACGCGAAGAGGGCAAAGGAGCTCGCCGCGCGCGAGGTAATCCCCGGAGCGACGAGGGTTGAAGAGACCGTGATTGACCGGGCCTGCAGCTATTTCAAAGGATACGACGACAAGGGAAATCTCGTTGGCTACGCCGTGCTTAACTCGGAGCCGGGTTTCCAGGGAAACATCAAGATCATCTTTGGACTGACCCCTGATTTCGGACACGCTACGGGACTCATAGTCCTTGACAATGTTGAGACCCCTGGTCTTGGCAACCGCATAGTTGAGGAACCCTGGCGCGCGCAGTTCACGGGCCTCGCGTTGCCAGGGGAGGCAGTTAAGGGGCAGAAGTCAAAGGATAACCAGATCGTCGCCATCACGGGCGCAACCATATCGTCGGTCGCGGTCGTCCGGATAATCAACAACGGCCTGGCAAAGTTCCGGGAGGCCCTTAAATGAAAAAGGGATCAACAATATACGAGTTCCTGAAGGGTCTCTGGAAAGAGAACCCTGTCCTGGTAATGCTCCTTGGAATGTGCCCTGTGCTCGCTGTCTCCAACACCGTGATAAACGGGTTCGCGATGGGCATGGCAGTCCTTTTTGTCCTGACCATGAGTAGCCTGGTCATATCCCTGATAAAGAGGATAATACCCTCCCAGGTGCGCATTCCCTCCTTCATCATCGTGATAGCCACCTTCGTGACCATGGCTGACCTGTTTCTCAGGGCCCGGTTCCCGGACATATCAAAGGCTCTCGGGCCCTTCGTGCCCCTCATAATCGTTAACTGCATCATCCTCGCGAGGCAGGAGGCTTTCTCGTCAAAGAACAACCCCTGGAAATCCCTGGTTGACGCGTTTGGCATGGCTCTTGGTTTCACATGGGTCCTGGTTCTCCTGGGCGCGGTCAGGGAATTGCTCGGGTTCGGGACACTGGCTGGTTTCCGGATTCTCGGCGACTGGTTCGCGCCGTGGATAGTGATGATACTTCCGCCGGGCGCGTTCATAACCTTGGGGCTTTTCGTTGGCCTGCAGAAGCTCGTAATCAGGAGGACAGGATGAACCTGATAGTCATCTTCATAGCCGCCGCGGTGGTCAACAACTTTGTCCTCTCGTATTTCCTGGGGATATGCCCGTTCCTCGGGGTTTCGGGCCGGACATCATCTGCCGTTGGCATGGGGTTCGCGGTGACCTTCGTCATGACCATAACAGCGATAGTCACCTGGCTTATAAAGCACTACTTTCTCCTGCCTTTTGGACTGCCATTTCTTGAGTATGTCGCGTTCATCCTGGTCATAGCGTCCATGGTCCAGTTCGTGGAGATGTTCCTGAAGAAAGCGGTCCCGCCCTTATATCAGGCCCTGGGAATATACCTTCCCTTGATAACCACGAACTGCGCCATACTGGGCATGTCCCTCTTCGCGTCCCTGAGGCAATATGACTTCCTGGAGACCGTCGTGTTTGGCGTTGGCGCTGGAATAGGCTTCACCATCGCGCTTCTCATCATGGCAGGCATAAGGGAGGAGCTTGACACAGCGGATGTGCCAAAGCCCCTGCGCGGCGCTGGAATAACCCTGATAATAGCCGGACTTCTCGCGCTCGCTTTCATGGGATTTGCCGGGATGATGGGCGCTGGCTAAAATATCATCGGGTTAGTTCTCCAGGCCTCGCGGGGGGCTGGCAACGACACCCTGGCGAGGCGCCAGGGGCTACCCACCACATATATCCGGGGTAGATCAGGGCGTCTCGCCCTGAAAAGGGGGCCTATCGCAACCCACCCCACGGAGCGTGGGGGGCTAACCGGTTGAGACAGGTTATCTGCCGCCTTTTGGAACATAGCCCACAAACACCGCAAACCACCTCTTGACCGTCTTCGCGGGGTGTATCCGGAGCCAGAGGTCGTCGGGTAGATAGACCCTTGAGTTGCAATACTTGCAGGTGATAACCCTTTCCTTGCCGTCTATGTCAAGCGCGCCGCCGCACTTGGGGCAGGTGAAAACAATGGGTTCGGAAAGGACGACATCAGCCTCGGTCTCCTCGCCCGGAAGCTCCGCGTCAACCACGATTATTGAGCCTATATCGTGCGAGACCATGGGCCATTTCTCCTTCCCCTCTTCATCGTCATCTGACGCGGAGTCCGCGAGTTCCTTGATCTGCTTGATACTTTCTTTCAGGAACCAATCCGGCGCAGGCGCGACAGTTGCACTGTAATCGCATTTGGGGCATTTTGCCTCCGGGGCAACGAAGGGTTCGGGAAAATCCGTCTTGCACTTCGGGCACCTGGGCATCAGCCTCCCATAGAGGAGCTCCAGATGAAATCCAGCAGTGAATATGGTGGAGTTCCTGCCCTCACCCTCCGCGAATTCCGAGAAGTCCTCCAGAACCGACGAGATTATTGATCCCCAGATGTCCTGTGATATGTCCACCTCTGACTGGCAGCTGTTGCAGTGAACCCTGAGAAGGGGGCCGTTCAGGAAAAGCGTGCCCCCGCACTTTGGACAGCTTGTCTTGCACTCCAGCGCGGCAGAATGAGATTCTGGCATTAGCAGATTATAAACCCTCAGCGTGTCCTGATCCGATATACTCCCTGAGAATAACCCCAAACTTGCCTTTTTCTCTCGTATTGAAAGCCTCGGTTCCGGGATGTTATAATATCCGTGTGATAGTGGATTTGCTCCTGTCCGCTGTTCTTTCCCCCGGCCTTGCCTGGGCAGGCGAAGCGGATTCCCTCCGCTGTTTCGTTGTCTCGGAACTTCCAGCCCCAACCCTCCTCGCCAAAGGCATAAGGGTAACCGGCGGCAAGGCCCCCTATTACACGGCCTGGGTATACTCGGAGGCGCTTTCATCCTTGAAAGATGACCCGGCCGTCTCATACATACAGGAGGCGAGGCCTGTTTTCCCCCTCAACGACCTCTCCGCGCCCTGGTCAGCCAGCTATTTCATTGTTCCTCCGGATACCATTGATTTCACCGCGGCCGCTCCGGATACACTGCAGATCATAGCCACATACGACCCCTCTGGAACCCTCGATCCCGCTGTTGAGCTCTATGATGCCAGCTGGATACTGATCGCGTCTGACCAGGACGGAGGCTGGGGAAGGGCCGCGAGGCTTGAGACCAGATTGCCGGCCCCCGGCGATTATCACCTTGTAATAACTCCACAGTCAGGCGCGGGCTCAGCCAGGGTATATATCCTGTCGGGCCGCGCCCTAAACCTCCAGGACCCCTCATTCGTTCACCTGGGCACGGGGGCATGGAACCAGCGCTCCGAGGGTTTCACGGGCAGGGGGGTGGTCGCTGGCCTCGTTGATTCTGGCCTTGACTGGGATCACCCGGATTTCGGGCCGTCGCCTTCCGAGACCAGGATAATCCGCATGTGGGATCAGACCCTTGTTCCGGCAGGGAGCGAGCAATCCCCGCCGGACTTCGGCTACGGTGTTGAGTATGACTCCCTTGACATAGTCTTCGGTTCGCCGAGGACAATTGATGACATGGGTCACGGAACCCACATCGCTGGAACAATGGCCGGGGATGGCTCCGGCACGAACGGACTTGAACCCGCTGGCAGATACGCTGGCCTTGCCCCTGAGGCTTACATCATTTCAGTAAAAACCAGTTGGCTTGATGTTGATGTTCTTGATGGGGTTGACTACATATTCAGGAGGGCCTCCGCGCTGGGTTTGCCTTGCGTGGTGAACCTCTCGCTTGGTTCTCACTATGGCCCCCACGATGGCACGGGGCCATTTGAGGCCTCTATAGCCAATTTGACAGGTCCTGGCAGGATAGTGGTCGGAGCCGCGGGCAACTCTGGCTCTGACCCCCTGCACGCGAGGTTTGTGGTCTCCGGAACGGACACCCTGTCCTTCCAGGCACCGGGATCGCTCTACGAGGGACTTTTCTTTCACACCGGAGGCGATGATTACAGGATAACATTTCTGCCTCCCGCGATATCATCCCTCCAGGACTGGGAATACAACCCCGGCTCGGGCGCGTGGGAGACCGCCCCCGGAGGAGACTACAGGCCCAATCTCACCTGTTTCACAGGGAGTCCGGAGATCGATCTATCAGGGACGACAGACCCCGTCCTGATCCTCGTTCATTCCTACCTGCTTGGACCTGGCGATGGCGTCATGGTTGAGGCCACGAGGGACGGAGAGGTCTGGGAAAAAATCTTTCCCTCCGACGGCTACGGCGGCTCTACCGGCTACGAGGCCGCTTTTGTTGGCAATTCCGGCGGCACAACCGAGGACACCTTTTCCCTTTCGGGATATGCTGGTGCTAGGATCAGACTCAGGTTCAGGATATTCTCCGATGCCTCCGCCGTCGCTGATGGCTGGAAGATTGACAGCATCCTGATTTCAGACGCTGGTGTCCCTGTTTTTGCCGAGGGATTTTCATCAGGGGACGGCGGATTCTCGCCCGGAATTGTCAATTCCCTGGTTGCCAGGCCTGGAAGCCTCACAGGGGCGTGGGTGGGCCCGGGCGCGTCCGAGGGCGGAGGCTATCTCAGGGTCTCTTACAGCGCTGAGCCATACCCCGGCAACGGCTGTTTATTTGGGGAATGGGTTGTTGAGGGCCCTCTCAGCCCGCCGGTCTACACCTGGAGCGTTGTTCTTGAAAGGGAGGAAGCGGGGGGCGACGGCCAGTTTGACGCGTGGCGCTATGGCTATGGCGGCCCTTTTATCCGCGGCGCGACCCTGGGCGGAACCGTGATAGAACCCGCCTGTAGCCCAAAGATTCTCGCTGTTGGGGCCTATGGCGCGAGGACAGGCTGGGAGAGCTCCGAGGGAACCCACTATGACAGCTGGATATACCCGACAGTGCCCTTCATCAGGTCGTGGTCAAGCAAGGGTCCGACAAGGGACAACCGGATAAAACCGGATGTGGCCGCGGCCGGAACAGTAATTTCAACCGCATCCGGAGACCTCGGCTGGCCCGGTTGGCAACTCAGCCTTGACGCCATGCACGCCATAATGTCCGGAACCAGCATGGCCGCTCCGCAGGGCGCTGGCGCTGTTGCGCTCCTCCTCCAGGCCCAACCGAGCATCACGCCAGAGGAGGTTATATCCCTTTTCAGGGATTGGGCAAACCGGGATTCGGTAACCGGCTTATCCCCCGATACCATCTGGGGATGGGGAAGGCTATCCCTTCCGGACACCGGATTTCTGGGAACCAGGGAGGTTATTTCCGGGCCATCACCAAAACCCTTCCTGCGCGTTCTCTCCAGTGTCGGGCCCCGGCCCTCGGTCTGTTACTCTGTCGGCGCTGGGGATTTCTCGGTTGACCTATACGATGTTTCCGGCAGGAAGGTCAAGACCCTGGCCGCGGGCAAAGGGCCCTCGCGCGGAGAGATTGGCGTTGATACAGATCTTTCGGGCGTCTACCTGATCGCGCTCAGGGTTGAAGGTCTCGTGGTGGCCAGGAACAAGATGGTGATAATGAAATGATTCTGTTCGTTTGCCTCGCTATCTCCGGACTCGGCGATGCATTCGTGTGGGGAACGACCCTTGATGACGAGATCAGATCCGGCATATCCTTGGGGTCGCGGATAATTGGTGGAGGCAGGGCATATTCAACCAGCGCGGACGGGCACATCCTCGTCTGGGACACTGATGGCAATCTCCTTGACGCCTACGCAACGGGAATACCTGGAACCGATGAGCTTTTCGGGGCCGGACAGGATGGCGATTCTCTTGTTTTCGTTGGTTTCACATCCGTCCTGGGGACATCCGATGGCCTCGTTATCAAGTCCGATACCCTCGCTAATCCTTCCTGGCTCCTCGCCATAGGGGGTTCCGCGTCCGAGTGTTTTGAGGCAGTGAGCGCGGGATATGTGCTCGGATACACGAGATCGTGGGGCTTTGGAGAAACAGATGTTATCCTTATCAGAATGAGGCAGGACAATGTGATCTGGGCACGCGCTATTGGCGACCGTTCCTTTGACTACGGAAAAGATATAGAGGTTCTTGGGGGGGATGCTATTATTGTCGGTTATACCGAAAGCTACGGTCAGCTTGGCCAGGCGATGGTCATGCGCGTTGATTCGTTCGGAAATATCAAATGGTTTAGGATATTCGGCGGCGCCGGATACGATACGGGGGAGAGGGTTGCCCTCGCTGGCGACACCATAATCGTAGCGGGTCGTGACGCGAGCAATGGCGGTGGGGTTCTGGTTTTCGCGCTCAGTTCGGCTGGCCAGTTGTTGTGGTCAAGGCTCGTCAGGGCAACCGGATACGAGTTTCCAATGGCAATAGCCGCGCGTGAAGGCTCAATATATATTGCCGGAAGGCACACCATAGGCGGGCCGGCGTTTCTGGTGGAGCTCTCTCGGGATGGTTCCCTGATCTGGGGTAAATACTTGGGCGGAAATTCTTCCGACGGGATAGGGGCCCTGCTTCTCGGAACCGGCGAGATAACCGCTCTCGGCTACACATCATCCTTTGGGTTCGGAAGGAGGGACTTTTTCTTTGCCTCGGTGGACACATCAGGATATAACTGCACCGCACGAGATGTTGATTTCGCATCAACGGAGATCTCGCTCCCCTCAAAGGACACTGCTCCGGAGGTTCAATCCGTTTCTCCGTCCGTTTCCAGCCTCGGCAACACACTTTTTCAGCCTCCTTTGGATCATGCTCTCTGGTGCGAGGGGACGAGGCTTAAAGAGGAATTGTCAGGCCCGTATCCTTTTGGGAGTGGAACCTATGACTGCACGGGAAGGCTTGTCTCAGTGCCGATCAACAGGCCTGGAGTCTACTTCAGATTGGGCACGGATGGGCGAATAAGGAGATTTGTGATAAGATGATCCTGTTCATGCTCCTGTCCGAGAGCGTGGGAAACATAGGTTTTTCAGCAGGTTTTTGCTGGCCCAGCCCGGATTCCACAGTGATGTTTCGCGCTGGCACCGACGCGGCCGCTGGGCCATCTCTTGACGCCAGAATATTCCTGAATAATACCTACTGGGAGACGGGTTGGCTCGCTGGTTCCTGGGGTCTCAGCGCCGGTTTCAGGTATTTCAATTTTCAGGGCGAGTGGGGAAGGGGGGATTTCTACAACACTCCCGGCATGGCGCACTTCAGGTTCTTCAACCCCCAGGACAGGCTAAGGCTCGGCTTTGACCTGGCTGGTGGACTCTCTTACTCCTGGATCAGGTGGGAACCGCCCCTGAACGACACGATCAGCACCATAAGGCCCCTTTCCTGGGCGGGGGAGGCCGGGGGTTTTGTTTCCATGCGCTTGACGGGTTATGTGTGGATTGAGGCCGAGGCCTCACTTTGGGGCACGAGCGGCCCCGTCCCCGCGGGCCTCTTTGAACCAGGCAAGCAGGGCACCAGGGACCTAGTGATAACGGGGAGGACGGCGAGAATCAATTTACTCTTCGGAAACTGACTTGTCCGCGACCCAGCTCTCTACTGTATCAATCTCCTCCTGTGTAAGCCCATAGAGCCTGTAGACTATCTGATCTATGACTCTGTCGGTGAACTCTCGCCTCGTGTATCTCTCCCTGTAATCCCGCGAGTATCGTTTGTAAGTCTCAAGGATGTCCGAGAGGTACGCCACCTTTCCCAGCGAGGCGATAACCAAATCTTTGAAGGCTATTTCGTCATCCCAGGACAAAGCGTCAACAAGCTTAACCCTCTGTTTGTCATCTATGTCCGCCAGGTGCGGGCTGATGGATTTGATGCCCCGGAGAGACCTTGCCTGTTTCCCCCTTTCCGCATCCCGCCGGAAAACCCCACAGCCCTCAAGGTCAGTGAGGAATCTCTCGGCCTTCTCGTGCAGTTCCTCGTTCAGGGAGATCATCTCCCTGGCAAGGTGCGCCAGGAGGTCGTGAACAACATCGGAATGGCCCTTTTTGAGACAATCCTCGGTAAATTTCAAAACCGAGCTGGCATCTCCGGTCTTGTAGAGTTCCTTTGCTTTTTCAAAGAGCTTCTTTCGTGTCTTTGTCGGAGTTGAGAAGGAGACGCGAGGGAGGGGAATGAAAGATGAGTAAAAAGAGTCCATTACCCTTGAAGTCTCTGTGGCTTGGCTAAAAAGAATCGTCTGAATGAAGAACGAGGGGACAGGAGAATTTATAACCGCGGCAATGAAATTGTATGAGTACCTGCTGTCTTCGGGAAGAACTATATTAACAAGTTTTTCGGTGGTTAAAAGCTCGCCGTTTGCATCCGGATAAGCAACAAGCCTCTTTCCCCTCATGACCTTGAGAAACACGCGAGGCCTCATGATTTCACCGGATTCCTTTATCCACTTGGGATTTGTTGAAATATCAATGTTGCGGACTCGGGAAATGAAGTAGCGCTTCACATCAGGAACCTTGTTGACGAATCTGATACTACCGGTAGCGAGTAATTCTTTGTCACTATCAGGAATGTAAATGCCACGGAAGATCGAGCTCGCGACCTGTCCCAGATAGTGACTGTTTTTTATTATCCGCCTGATCGCTTTCTTTTCTCGCGTTTTAACTCCCCTAAAGATGATGGCGCCCGAGATCTTCATTAGATCAAGAGAGACACTGCCATTCTCAAGTATCTCTTTTTCAAAGACCGGCCTTCTCAATGGGACAGCCACGGCTAACCGTGTCTCGGACAATTTCTCTGTGGAAAAACAAAGGACAATCTCCTCGTAGTTAACATTCCTAAAAGCAATTCCAACATCCATTATGCAACGCGGAAACGATTTTTTCAGAAGTATGTTTCGGATCCTCCCCCATTCGTGGTAAAACGCTATACTCTTTGGCACGATCATCCCGAAGTTTCCGCCCCTTCTTGTCAAATTAAGCGCCAGCTCAAGAAAATAGGCCGCGCTATCAGGGGTTCCGTTCTCAAATCTGAACCGAATGAACCTTTTCTCTTTTTCATCAATCCTTATGCCATAGGGCGGATTCCCCATCACCACATCAAATCCTGGCCTATCCTTCCGCTCATCCGAGAAGAAGACCTCTGGAAATTCCATTTGCCAGTGGAAAAAGCGCCTGGCCGACGATAGCCTTTGGCCTTCTGCGAGAACAACCCTCGCGGCCGCGGAGGCTGGTTTGGTGCCTGCGGGATTGCTTAGCCAGGCCAGGAGATCGGCCCAGGCTCGTTCGCGCCTCTTCTCTTTCCATGTTCTTATTCCCCTGTCAGACTCGTCAAAATAAAAGGCCAACCAGGCATCCGCCACCTGTTTGAATGGTTTCAGTTTTTCCAGAGCCTTCTCGTAGGTTCGCTCCTTCTCGTGAACCTGCGCCGCGGTTTCCTCTGGCGCGGCCTCAATCTGGCTTATTAGGCTTAGGGGACCGCTCAGGCTCTTTCCGAAAACATCCCTGAATATCCCTCCGGCATCCTTCTTGGGGCTGGCCTTTTTGGAAGGAGGGCCCCACAGATAATCGGGATCGGCTCCTACCAGGGAGTTCCCGCACTTCAGGTGGTTTTCAAGGAACGAGAGGGGCCTGTCCGGCGCGGCCGTGTGGACCCAGAGAGCGAGTTTCGCCAGTTCAACAGCAAGGGGATTCAGATCGACCCCATAGACGCACCTTGTCACGACATCCCTTCGTGCCTTCTCAAAGTCCTCCTCGGTGTATTCATCCCCGCCTGCCCTGGCGCTGGCCAGGGCCTTGCCCAGGAAATCCACGGCCTCAACCAGGAAGTGGCCTGAACCCATTGCCGGATCAAGCACCTTGAGGGAAAGGATCTCTTCGGGGCTGGCATTCTCGGTCAAGGGGCCAATGGTGTTCTCAACGATGTATTTGACGATGTAGTCAGGTGTGTAATAACTGCCGGTATCCTTTCGTTCTTCGCTCGTGCGCGAAAGTATAACCCTTCCGTTCTCGTTGACTAGCCGGTGCTCAAGAAGCCCCTCATATATGGTGCCCAACTGTCTTATGGACAAAGGGGAATAATCCACCCTGATCTCGCCGTAGAGGCCGTAATCATCCAGGGAGAGTTTCTTCAGGGCAGAAGCCAGGTGCCAGTCAGAAAGCTCTTTTTGCGCCAGGAAGGGGTAAGCCTCATCGGAGAAGAGCTTCCCGTTGTAGGCCTGAATTCCGAGGCTCGGACTGCCTCTGTCTATAAGGTTGAAGATGGATTTGATCCTTCCCCAGAACCCAGCCAGTTCCTTGGCGAGGGTCCTGGGGTGGCGTTTTCGTATCTGCTCCTCCACAATGCAGATCAGGCTATATGGTTGGTAGTTCTCCTGGTCCACCGGCAGAAGGCTTTTCCCCCTCCTTGGCGATTCCGCGTAGAAGAGGAAGAGGAATCGGTAGAGAAGTATGAGGCTATGGTGATAGACCAGGTCCAGATCCTCCTCGTTATCCGGCGACAGGTTGTTTTTCGCGTAGTCAAAAAAGCCCTGGGAAATGGTCTGCAGGGCTGAATAGACCCTTCGGGAAAGGTCTTCCTCAAGGCTGGCAAGCTCCTCTTTCGTTCTCGCCAGGAATCTGTCTAACCAGCAAATACCTTCTTGGTCGGGAATGAAGGCCTCCCTGGAGAAGAAAAGGTAGAAGGGAGCCAGGTCCCTCAGGAGTTCCTGGGTGTTTGTTTCCCTACTGTAAATCCCTCCCTGGTCCGGATCATACGAGGCAAGAAACGCCTCAAGGTTAAACTCAAGGTAATAGACGAGGTGAGAACTGCTTGTTCTGTGAAACAGGCGCCACTGCCTTCCGTTGGTTAAGATCCCCCAATCAACCCCGGCCCGAAGAAGGTATCCGTCCAGCTGATCGGCTGGTTTCCCGTCCAGGATGGCTGACCACCTCTTGACCTCGCCTAAAGCGCACGCGGACTGAAAA
>CBFGJU010000333.1:0-8393 GCA_965649155.1 Caldifarciminota bacterium
CTCAACCAGGCACTGGAAGAAGTGAGAAGAGCCCACGGTGGTGCAATGGAACTTGCTACATGCCTGGCCTCGCTTGGGATCATTTCCAACATTATGGGAGAAAAAGATAGGGCAGAACTATACCTAGAACTCGGAGAGAACTCATCCGCGAGGGCAGGAAGGCTAAAAACCACTCTTGAGATAAGATCAATAAGGGAATGCATCGGGGCCGGAAACACTAATTCATTGATAATGGCATCGGAAATAGAAAACGAAGCGGAAACCCGTGGTTTTGGAGTGGCTAGGTTGTGGGCTATCTGGGCAAAGATGGTGTCCGCAAACAAACTAGGCACGGGAATCAACCATGATGAACACATCAAAAAAATGATCGATCTAGTCAAGGAGAACGAGCTCTGGGGCTATCTTTCCTACATAGCCCAAGCCGCGCCAGGGCCTCTGGCTCTCGCTCTTTCTGTTTATCCGGATGAGAGAAACCTGAGGGAGATAGCCGACAGGGCAGGCATGCGCAGGGGAAGGGACAAGGTGAGGCTTCTCGTCATGGGACGACCTGCGCTTGAGACTTCTCAAGGACTCTTTCCTCTCAAAAGGAGCAGGGAATCAGAAGTTCTGATATTCTTTGGTCTACACGGGAAGGGCGAACTGACCAGGGAAATGATAATCCAAGGGTTCTGGCCGCGGCTTTCACCGGAAAGGGCGAGGAGGAATTACTACAAGTTCACAGCCCTTGCGAGGGCCTTTCTCAAAAACCACGGGGTCACGGTAAAATCCCACAAATCTCACGATAGCGCGTGGATCGGCTGTGATATACAGTCTGATCTGGACGATCTCAGAAACCTCCTGAACGCGGCCAGAGCAACAGAGGCATCGGCCCCTACCGGCGCGGCGAGGCCAATATACGAGAAGGCTCTTTCCTTGATAAGGGGAGATTTCCTTGAGAATTGGCGACCTGGTTTCATGGAAGATGTGAGGGATGAGGCCGAGGAACTAGTTAACCTCGTATACATGAGAATGGCTGAATATTCGCTTGATGAGGACCCCGAACAGGCCCTTGTTTTTGCCGAAAAGGCGCTGTCCATGAGGCCCTTTTCCGAGGATGCTTGCGAGATAGCGATAAAGGCCCTGATGAGGCTTGGCAAACCAGAGAGGGCCAGGAAGCTTTATGAAAACTTTACGAAGCGTTTCAGGGCCGAGCTCATGATGGAATCACGGCTGAGGTGGCTACCGGGAGAAGGCGAAAGATAGACTACGCTCTTTATTGTGGTTTCTTAGCCCCTGAAACAAAAGCCCCGGCCTTGGAGGTGGGTGGAAATTTGAGCCGGGGCTTTCGGGTTTAATTGACTATCTTCAGGCTTTGGACTTTTCCGTCGTGTCTCAGGACAACCAGCCGGACACCCCTTGCTCGCGGGCCAAGGGCAAACTCGTGCTTCCCCGCAGGAAGCATTCCTCCGTGCAGATTTTGGATCATGCGCCCGCCAACATCATAGACCCGCAATGACACATCCGCGTCCGCGGGCAGACTGAGGAAAATCGTGTTTCCGGCATACCAGAAGCCGACGCAAGGCTCCGACTTGTTTTCACTGACGCTTGTCCCGTCAGCCCAGTAGGTGTAGCTCAGGTTTGACGAATCGCCTGAGAGGGGATCGGGGTAACCCGCTATGGCTATGACCGCCTGCCAATACTGGTAGCCTACCCCCGGCAGGTAGACCGAGGTGTCCTGGCTCGCATTGGAGGGCGAGATGTCCTGGACAACGGTCGGACCCGATGAGTCAAAGAGCATGGCCAGCAAGAAGAAGTGTTTTCCATCCTGGCCGTCAAAGGTGAACTGCAAGCCATCAGGAACATTCCTGAACCTGATGTAGTCCGCGGCCCAGAGGTGGACTGTTCTGCTTACAGGGCCAACCGGATAGGAGCTGTGCAGGCCCTGGTGCGCGAATGGGGGGAGGGTTTCGCCGTAGTAACCGTAGATCCCACCATAAATGGTTGTGTCGTCCAGATAGTTGGCTATAGCCCACCGCGAGAAGACCTCGGTCATGCCGGGCGCGCCATGGCTGGAAAGGACATCATTCACCCCAAAGACCGTATTAAGGTCATTGTCAACCAGGGCTCTGGTCAACGCGAAATCCGAGTCAAACTGCTCGTAGAGGTACAGTGTCCAGAGATAGGTCTTAACATAGTCGGCAAAACCGGTTGACCAGGTGACCAGGCTGTTGTCTGGAGCCGAGGGGAACTCCGCCAGGGGATCCGGCAGTCCGTAGAGAAACATGGCCAGCTCCGCGCATCCCTCGTTGACCCATGGCTCTTCGTCCTCGTCCCCGAGCCAGTGTATCATGTGTTGGAACTCGTGAGCCAGAACGCCGAGCATCCGCGGGGTCGCGGGGGACTCGTTGTGGCAATCCAGATAGAGGCACTCGCGCTCGTTGGAGTGCATTCCCCACCATTGCCAGGCCAGGGAATCCGGATACTCGTCAGCGAAGTTGAAGTAGCCGTCAAACTGATAGCCCATGTAGCCCTTTATGATATAGTAAAGCAAGTAGATCCTGGGATCAGCGTCCAGCTCGTCCGGAGGAACTCCGAAGGCAGAGGTGTCTATGACATATATGCCCGTGTCAGGCCAGAAACCAAGGCTCCTGTCCTCAAAAGCGGCCTCTATGGAATCAACCGTGGCCACGGTGACAAAACCAGAATCCAAAGCCGCGGCCTCCACCATTATGTAAGCATTCTCGCTGACCCTCATGCACACAAATGGCAGTTTCATCCAGGCCGGCGGCATGGTGTCCAGTCTCATCACCCAAAGGAGAAGGGTGTCCCCCTCCGAAGGACCGGCCTTCGGGCTTGTCTCCCAGGTCTTCGGAACGCGCGAGGCCTCGGCCTGCTTCTCGTAAAGAATGGGAGTAGCACACTGGGTAGGCTTCGCCGAAAACATCAGAAAGAGGATGGCAGTCATCCTATCGCTCCTGTAGGATTATTTTCCTGACCGGACCGGATTCGCCGGTTCCAATCAGGAAGTAGACGCCCCGGGCCATGCCCGAGGGAGCGAGGAAGAATGCATTTCCCGTCCACCGCAAATCGGAGAGCTTGCGTCCGGATGGGTCAAAGAGGCCAATCCCTGGCCCGCTGTATCCGAACTCTGCCGGGCCAGAAATGAGCGTGGGCCCGGAAATCAGGGCAGAGCTGGGTCTTTCAGAGGTTTCTTTCACCCCAACCAAAGCCCGGTATGCGTCCACCTTCCCATAGCCATAGTAAATATCCCAGCCAGGGTTGCCCAGGTCAATCGCTGTCTCCCTGAGCCTTTGCCTCATATCCTGGTTGGTCATGGACGGGAAGAGGGCCTTCACCAGCGCGGCGACCCCGGCCGCGTGAGGGCAGGCCATTGATGTCCCGGAAACGGTCAGGTATGGGCCATAGAACACATTTCCGTATGGCGTGATTGAGATTATGTCCACGCCCGGAGCGACCAACTCCTGCTCATCCCCGTAATTGCTGTATGACCACAGGGCGTTGGAGGAATTCGTCGCTCCAACCGCGATGACGCTCTCATAGGCCGCCGGGTAGAGTATGTTGCCCGCGCCATCGTTGCCCGATGCGGCAAAAAGGAGAACGCCGCGCGCGAACGCTGTATCGCACGCGTCCCTGAGAACAACCGAGGAACTAGGCCCCCCCAGGCTCATGTTTATCACATGGAGTCCGGAGTCAGCGGCCCAGAGGATAGCCTCCGCAATATCCGAATCCCATCCCATACCCATGGAATCAAGGACACGGAGGGCATACAGGTGGCATTCCGCGACCCCGGCCATGTATATGGCATTCCCGGTGATAGCCGCGAGGATTCCAGCTACATGCTGGCCGTGTATCTCGTGATAAAGCCCCCAGTCCGGCGATGGATCGGGGTCGCTATCAACGAAATCATAGCCTGGGTTAGGGCCAAAGTGGGACGCCATATCCGGATGCGTGTAGTCAATTCCCTGGTCAAGGACTCCCACCCTTACAACGCTATCGCCCAGGGTGATGTCCCACGCCTCCGGGCAGTGAATGTTTGCCGGACCCCACTGCTGAGACCAGATTGAATCGTTCGGCGTATACAGAGCATACATCTGTCCGTCCGGCTCAACATTGATGACGCCAGGCAGTTCTCTCAGGAATTCCGGATCCTCAGTCATCACAACCGCGAAATTCAGGGCCCTGGATACAGTCTTTATGACACGGGCCTTCTCCTCAAGCGCGGGCAAAGCCATCCGCATGTCCTGGTCGGACGAGAACTGAACAATGAACCTGCCTGCATCTGTGGCCACAAGTGCTATGATCAACGCAAACATGTTCTTGCCTCCGTCTGCATGAAGTCCCCTGATCCAAGGCTTCTGTGCCAGGTGATCAGGAGGGCACCCAAAACCAGGCTCAGGATAATGGCCATATGGGCCACGACCCCGGGCACGCTAAGCCTCTCAGCGAGTTCAGAAAAATTTTCCATGCGTCACCTCGTAAGGCCTATTCTTAATGAAAAATGTTTCCTGAAATGTTTCCCAATTTTCCTGTTGATCGCGCAGGGAGAAGAAATACCCGTTTATTCAGGTATGCAAGAAGTGAAAATCTGGCTGATAAGCATGACTATCTCACAGCGGTGCGCATCCTTGGTGCCTGACATCAGGCCCCCGCAAGTGTTCTGGATATTAAAGGAGGAGACTCTCTACCGCGTCCAGCAGACCCCCTTCCCGGAGGCAAAGAGAATCACTGAAGCAAAAAGGATCTTGAGGGTGTCACCCGGAATAAAGGGCAGGACGCCCGCTCTCAGGGGATCAAAACCAAGGGTCGCGAGCCAGCCCGCGCCCACCAGGTATATCAAAAGGTTGGCGAGGACCATCGCGGAAAGAGCCAGGAAGAGATTCCTTCCCCAGCCTTTTTCAACGAGAAAACCCACCAGCGCCGCGGCCAGGGGGAATGACATAAGGTAGCCGCCGGTGGGGCCGAGGAGCCAGCCGGGGCCGGCACCTCCCATGGCAAAGACGGGCAGGCCGGACGCGCCTGCGACTAAGTAGGTCATAAGGGATAAAAAGCCCCTCCGGGAACCGAGTGCCGCTCCAACAAGAAGGACACCAAGGGTCTGGCCGGTAAGGGGGACCGGGCTGAACGGCAGGGGCACGGACAGCCTGGAAAGCGCGGCAACGAGTCCGGCGCCGGCAAATATCAAAAGAACATCAAACCAGATGGCTTCACGAATATCCTTTCTCAGAGCAAGCTCAAGCATGGACAAATTATAAAGCCAGGTAAAGGATGAGATCACTGGTTGATTTTCTCCGTCCGGGTGGCATATACTATAACCATGAGACGGTTGTTTTTCTTGCTTTTTGTGACAATGGCCTGTGAGCCATTAGATCAGGAATCTCCCATTGAGGAGGAAAACATCTACCACGGCAGGCTCACGGTGGCCTCCGGATATTACGAGGCCATGCTGTTCACCGCTCAATCCGGCGACAGCATCCTCGGAGGCGCGAGACTGCTCTCCGGTTCAAACTTCACCTTCTTCTGGGCAACTGACGCGGAGTTCCAAGAGTGGATGTCATCCGGCGACCAGAACGGACTCAACGATTACACCGAGAACGCATCATCGGTTGATGTGGCTGGTTACATATCAACCGGCGGAAACTACTATGTGGTTTTCTATGCGCCAGGCGGCCAGACCAACCTGGATGTCAGGTTAAAGACGAGGAGATGGAAGGAATGACAACGATAATCCTTTTAGCGATTGCTCTGCCGGAAAGGCCCGCGCCTCAGCCTATCCCCTGGGACAGGGTTGAGGAGAGAATATCCGCTCTCTCGTCCGAGAGGATGACCCTGGACACGACATACGCGCTCAGGAACCTGGAAAACCCGGATTACTGGAACGAAGCGGTTCCCGGCCGGTTCATCGTGAGATACGAGCACGGGGCTGATCCCCTTGCCATAGCCGCGGATCTATCAGACTACGGCGCCAGGGTCGTCAAAAGGAGCCAGACCGGGGCGGACTTTGTTGTAGTGGAGACAAACAACCCATCCGTGGAAGCGGGAATGGATTTCATCCGGACGGCATACGCTCACCCGGATGTTCTGTGGGCAGAGCCCCTCTTCAGGGCAAGGGCGTTCTTCACCCCGAACGACCCCTATTGGATGGATCAGTGGGGGCCGTATGTGATGTATATGGACCTGGCGTGGAACACGAGCCAGGGCAGTAAGAGCGTTGTTGTCGGAATCGTTGACCAGGGGGTTGACTACAACCACCCTGACCTGGCCGCTAACTTCGGGTCAAACAAGGGCTACGATTTCGTGGATGAGGACAACGATCCTTTCCCGGATGACCCATACTATGAGACCCACGGGACACATGTCTCAGGCACGGTCGCGGGGGTTCTCAATAATGGAGTAGGGGTATCCGGAATGGCGAACATAACCCTGCTCTCCGCGAGGGTTCTGGATGAATCCGGCTCCGGCACATACGACGATGTCATAGAGGGAATAAGGTGGTGCGCTCAGCAGGGCGTTCGCGTCATATCCATGAGCCTTGGCGGCTCGTCTGGCTCAACGACCCTTGAGGAAGCGGTCAACTATGCCTATGACACAATGGGGGTTCTCGTCGTGGCCGCGTCCGGAAACGACGGAATGGGAGAGGTTTCATATCCAGCGTCATACGCCGCTTGCGTCGCTGTCGGCGCTCTGGACACGACCGGAGACAAGGCTTATTTTTCCAACTACGGCTACGCGCTTGATGTTATGGCGCCAGGGGTTGGCATTGTCTCAACGGTTCCCATGTCCAACTACGCCTTCTACGATGGCACATCCATGGCAACACCTCATGTTTCGGGCCTCGCGGCCCTGATTTTCTCGGTCAACTCCTCCCTGACGAACAAGGACGCCAGGACTATACTTGAGGGGACATGCATTGACATGGGCCAAAACGGCTGGGACATTTTCACAGGCTATGGCATAGTAGATGGCCACGCCGCTGTTATGGTCGCGCAATCATGGGGCCCGGCGAGCGTGATCCCGGACAGGATACTCCTGGAGAGGAACCCGGCCAAGGCTAGCGCGCGTTTTATCGTCCCGTTCCCGGAGCCGGGTCTTTCCCTCTCAATATATGATATGTCAGGCAGGCTCATGGACAGGGTCCCGGTGAAGCAGATGATGGCCTCCTGGACCGCACCGGGTCCGGGCGTTTATTTCGCCACATTTGGAACCAGGAGGGTGACCTTTATCGTTGAATAAAAGGAGGTTTCCGATATGATAGCTCTGGCAATGCTGTTTGCCCAGGCCCCCTCGCATCACATGGGGTTCTGGCTGAACAACTGGTATTACTACGAGGGCATCTTCAAGGATACGCTCGCTGGCGATCCCATGAAAGAATACGAGCTCTACGACACCACCAAGATACTGGAGGAATTCACCTACAACGGACACCACGCGCTCTCGGTCTATGTCAAGGATTCCGCGCACTCGGCCACCTGGGGGGATACCCTGATGATCAAGGGGGACACGGTCTACGACTCAATACCCTGGCTCATGCTTCTGAGCGATTTCTCCGGGGACACAACCGTCACCCTCCGAGCATACAAAACCCCGCTTACTGTTGGGGAATCCTGGTCAACAGGCCTCGCGGGGAAATACACCTGGGACATTGACGGTGATTTCACCGAGGACACCATCATCATCAGGGTGGACTCGGCTTATGTTCAGGCCCAGGAGGTCAAGACCGTGCCCGCCGGCAGTTTCAGCACCTACAAGGTATATGTGAAGACGAGGGCCTCCGTGACATGGGTCTCTGGCTCCGCTGACACCGGCCAGATACGGACCGACCGCTACGAGTGGTGGTGCGTGGACACCGGCATGGTCGCTGACTCATCCTTCACGCAATACATAGGTTATTACGGCAACATCCCCATTCCGCTTTACTACGAGTGGAGGACGCACAACCTGACCGATTATTATGTGAGCGTCTCAGAGAAACCCTCGTCCGGAGGCGCGTTCAGATTCACCGTCCAGACAACGCCCCCTGGTGCGAGGTTCATCTTCAGCCTGCCGTCAGATGGCGAGGGAACCCTCAGCGTATATGACATATCCGGAAGGGAGATTGAGACCCTGGCCTTCAAGGGCACCAGGGGAGAAAACTCCGTTGACTGGAGCGGAAGGCCGGGCGTCTATTCCGTTGTCCTTAGGTTCTCCGGAAGGATGCTCAAGAGCGCTTTCGTCATAGGCCAGTAGGGACACGAAGTGTTTTAGAACCCACTTCCTGCGCAAAATCCCTTCCCAGGCGGAACCGAAGGTCTCTCCTACGCTACGCTTGGAGACTTTCAGTTCGGTAAGGAGAGTTTTCCAACCCCGCAAACGGCCGGGAATCCTCCCCAGATAATGGTTTTAGGTGTAGAGGCACC
>CBFGJU010000334.1:0-388 GCA_965649155.1 Caldifarciminota bacterium
AAAGTCGCTCCGGTCCATCCTCTCGCCCCTCTTTGAGGTCACCCTGCTATCAGTGGGATCGGCTGTTATCTTGATGAAGCCGAGAACCCCTCCGAGGGAAGCAGTTATCTTTTCCGTATTGGGGTCATAGACGGCCTTTGAGCCCTTATTTTCACCCTCAATCTGGGTGTATTTGACCCAGCCCGGCCTCATGTATAGCATCTGATATGCCGCGGTTTCGGTTTTGTCTCCCACCTTCTCCGATGTGGTAAGGGTGCAGGAATAGTCCTGAACCCCCGCCCACGCGGACTCGTAGTTGGCGATGAGATCGGCCGCTTCCTGGCTTATCAAGAGGATAAGGGTTATCCCGGTCATGCTGATATTATGGAGGCCGGAAGGGTGAGGGTTC
>CBFGJU010000334.1:398-2290 GCA_965649155.1 Caldifarciminota bacterium
CAACGAGAACAGAGAAACAGGATGAGCCTGCTTCTATGCACCTACAACAGCCAGGAGGCAAGCGAGCAGGAACGAGCGCCGAGGAGCGAACCACCATTATAATTTGGCCCTATGAAAAAGATCTTTATCGCTATAGCGACCGCTGGTCTGGCATCCTGCGCGAACCCTGGCGGCCAGACCTACTACGATTACCCGAACTCCGCAACGGACAGCCTGGAGGTGCCAGGGGACATATGGCACATGGAGACATCCGGCGGCCTCCTTCTGGTCCTTTTCAGGGACAACGCGAACCAGTGGATAGTGGGATTCTACGACGCGTCAGATCTCTCCGAAATAGCCTATCTGTCTTTGGGCCATCAGAACCTGAACTTCTCCGACGCGGCAACGGGAACGGGAAAGCTATACATATCCTTCTCATCGCCACACGCGGACACATCCTACATCGTAGCAGTTGACATCCCTGGCCACTCGGTTGACAGGGAATTCGTCCTGGTCGGCGGCGCGGACTGGGGGCCGATGGCACTGGGCCATGGCGCGATGTATCACCTTGCCGACAGCACGGGAAGGCTTTACAGGATGGATCTTTCCACAGGCGAGGTCACTGAAACGCAATCCGGCTTAACGCCAACAACGGTCGGCGGAATGGCATATGTCCAGGGATATGACATCCTGGCGACAGATCTATATGGCGGCGCTCTCTATCGGCTTGACGAAAACGGCACCCTCATTAGCAGTTGGAATGTTGATCGGGCTCCACGCAAGATAGCATGGGACGGCTACAGGTTTCTCCTGACGAGCGGACCGGGCGTGTGCCCTGTGTCTCCCAACACCGGGAAACTGCCAAGCATAATCCTCTCCGGCACCGGCGCCATAGCGGTTAGCCCGGACACCGAGCTTATCCTGGTCGGATACGCTGATGGGGTCGCGTCCGTGAGCGTTGAGGGACTGGAACTCCTGGGTAGCGCTTTGACGCCTTTTGCCATTAACCTCGTGGCGCCGGCAGGCCACGCGGCGGCCTTTGCGACAGCTCAGGGCAATAGCAAGATATACCTGCTGAAATAGGAGGCGGGCCGTGAGCTCAAACCTGGCCCTGGCCAGGATATTCTGGGAAATGGCGCAAGCCACTCTTTATCTCGGGGAGGGCGAATTCGTGGCAAGGGCATACAGGACAGCCTACGAGATAATAAAGGGCTTTCCTGGGGACATAGGGGAATTCTACGAGAAGGAGGGCAAGGAAGGGCTTCGTTCAATAAAGGGAATAGGCCCAGCAATAGCGGCAAAGATAGCGGAATACATTGAAACCGGAGAGATAAAGAAGCACAGGGAGCTTGTGTCCGCGCTACCGGACGGGGCAATGGCCTTGATGAAGGTCAAGGGAATAGGCCCCGCGACCGCTCGCAGACTACAGGCTGATCTGGGGATAAAGGGACCGGATGACCTCATCTCTGCCATCAACGAGGGGAGGCTTGAGAAGGTTCCGGGTTTCGGGAAAGGCAGGATCATGGCGCTGAAAGAGGCTCTGGGCCTGGAACAATGAAAAGCAAGGCTGGATACTATTGCGGCACGATAAGAAAGGGGTAGGCCCAAGCCGTGGCTCGGCCCTACAGATTCAAAACATACTTTGTTGACCTTCCGCCGCCTGTGCGCTTGATCAACCCCGCGTCCTCCAGCTCCTTCAGGTCATAGTTTGCGGTTCTCAGGGAAGCGCCCGTGAGCTCAACATACTCAGCCCTGGTAATGTGGCCGCGCTCCTCAAGGTAGGTGATGCAGGCTTTTTGCCTGTCGTTAAGGTGGAATCCAGACAGATGCTCGGAAACTATTGAATCCCTTATGAACTCAAGGCCCCTCTTTCTGATCTCAAGGAGCTGGGCTTTGAGACCCTCGGTGAAATA
>CBFGJU010000334.1:2300-8352 GCA_965649155.1 Caldifarciminota bacterium
TGTCCATGTCGTATTTTCGGACCAACTGGAGGGCCTTGTAATACCTGCGCCTGTCCCTGTCATAAAACTCCGAGAGGGCAAACAGGCGCTTGAAGTCGTAGCCGGTCTTGTAGAGTATGAGCGTCGCGAGAACCCGCGCTGTCCGGCCGTTCCCGTCAACGAATGGATGTATGTGAACGAGCTGGAACTGGGCTATCCCCGCGACCAGGATGGGCGAGAGGCCTTCCTGGGTGTTCAACCACTCAACCATGTCCTTCATCATGTAGGGGACCTCGTAGTGGGGAGGGGGGGTATAGATAACCTCGTTGGTCTCCGAGCTGATTATGTAGTTCTGAACCTTGCGGTATTGGCCTGGCTTTGCTTCAGGGAAACCCTCGGTTATCCGGGCGTGGAGGTCCTTTATCAGATCCTCGGTTATGGCTTCCGGGGAGTTGAGGTGCTCGGAGGCAAAATCAAGGGCTTTCCGGTAGCTTATAACCTCCTTGACATCCTTCTTGGACGCGCCTGCGACCTCCTTTCCCTCAAGTATGGCTCTGGTCTCCTCAAGGGTCAACTGGGTCCCCTCAATGTGCGTGGAAGCGTGGACATCGCGGACGAGGGCCTCGGTTTGCATCTCCTGGAGGATGTGCTCCCGCATCGTGAGGGCCTCAAGGAATCCCCTGACCCGCTCAACCGCGAGCAGGTTGTCCACTATGGAAGGGGTCAGACTGAACACGGGCTTGAACATTGGGATAATTTTAATGCGGGGGCGCGGGGCAGGGCAAAGCCATGAATCCAGGGGTTGACGAGGGTCTCGCGAGAGGCGTTTCCAGCCAGAGGGCGCGGGATCAGATCATCAAAAACCCCGGCGGGGAGCCGCCGGGGCGGTTTCATCTCCAAAGAAGGATTCAGTCTCTCTGTATCACATCTATGACCTCGCCGTCTGAAGAGCGTCTCAGGGTTATCCTGAGAGGCATCTCGCCGGGCAGGGAGTGCGTAGCGCAGGCGTGGCAGGGGTCATAGGGCCTGAAGGCCATCTCAACCATGTTAAGGAGGCCGTCGTCAACCTTTCCGTCCTTTATGAGAGCCTTCGCGGCCTTGTTTATTTCCATGGCTATTATGGCCTCGTTGTGCGCGGTCGCGACTATCAGGTTCGCGTCCTCAACAATGCCGTTCGCGTCAGTCTTGTAGTGGTGGATGAGGGTTCCGCGGGGCGCCTCTATTATTCCAACGCCCTCGGATGGGGTCTCGGTGGGGATGGTCCTCACATTCGGGTCAAGGATGTCCGGGTCGTTCGCGAGAGCCTGGATCTCCTCCGCGGCCTGCATGACCTCAATCACACGGGCCCAGTGGAAAGCGAGGGAGTGCTGAACAGGCTTGCCGCCCAGGGTTTCATAGAGCTTCTCGTATTCCTCCTGAGCCTTTGGCGTCCTCATGCCGTCGGAGGCATTGAGCCTCGCGAGAGGAGCAACCCTGTATAGGGATGTGCCCTCGCCCTCGGTGAAGCCCTTCCAGCCCATCTTCTTGAGGAACGGGAACTTCATCCAGGTCCACGGCTCAACATGCTCGCCTATGTAATCCGTGTATTCGTGGTGCTGGAACTTGTATAGCTCCTTGCCCTTCGTGTCAACAACCCTGATGGGCCCGTCGTAGAACTCAACCTTGTTGTTCTCATCAACCATGCCCATGTGGTTGCTCACGGAGTAGTATGGGCCGTTCAGGATGATGTCCACATAGTCCTTGTTGCCGAGGACTATATCATGGAAGACCTTTATGGTGAACTCCGCGAACGGGACCGCGTGCTCTGCCATGACCTTGAGCCGCTCAACTATGTCCTTGTCCAGGGGCTTGGTTATGCCGCCGGCTATCGCGAAGACCGGGTGGATGACCCTGCCTCCCATGTCCTCCATGAGCTGCCGGACCTCCTTCCGCATGGCGATGAGCTGGCCAGCAACCTCAAGGCCCACCTTTCCTATGACACCGAGGATGTTGCGTTCGGCCTTTGGCGCGGTTGGCCCCACGACGAAGTCCGGGCCACCCAGGTAGTAGAAGTGGATGAGGTGATCCTCAAACATGAACATGTTGTAGAAGAGCCGGCGGATCTTTATGGCGGGAAGGGGAGGGGTCACCTTATAGACAGCGTCGCAGGCCTTCGCGGAGACCATGTGGTGAGCCGTGGGGCAGACGCCGCAGAGACGAGGGGTTATCCAGGGCATGTCCTCAACCTTGCGGCCGATGGAGAACTTTTCAAAGCCTCTGAACTCGGGTATCACGAAGTAAGCGTGCTCAACATTCCCCGAGTCATCAAGGAATATCTCAACCTTTCCGTGGCCTTCTAGCCTGGTTATGGGATCAATAACGACTTTCTTTGCCATCATGCGCCTCCTTCCTTCGGAACCTCCGCGGGCTTCTCCTTGCCTTCTGCCGCGGGCCTGCCGTGTATCAGGGACTTCGCGGTGCTGAACATGTAGAATGTCCCAGCAGGGTCGCCTATCTTATTTATTATCCTGTCTATCTCGGCCTCCTCGTCAGGGGTGTAGTCAAGGTCAGAGGCTATCGCGGAGAGCATAGCGAGGCCCTGGTCCAGTGTGCCATCGGGCGGGCCAAAACACCCGTGGCACGGCATGTTGACAAGGATGCAACGGGGCGCGCTGTCCTTCTCGGGGTCTCCGCAACCGGAACGGGTAGCCGGGCCCATGCATATCATGCCCTGAGCGTTGAAGCAGGTTCCGTCATCCTCGGAAAGGTGGTGCCTCTTAATATCCTTGACATGCATCTTCTCCGGCTTTGTCTCCTGACGAGGGCAGACAGAGCAGAGGGCCTTTGATGGGGAGAGAACCGTGCCCTTCGGGGGCAGGTTCCCGCTCAGGATTGCCATTACCGCATCAAGGATGAGGTGCTTTGGAACAGAGCAACCCGGCAGGTAGTAGTCAACATCTATGACCTGGTCAAGGGCCTTGCCGGTTGGCTCAAGGTTCATGGTGGTCGTCTCGTGGCCTGTCGGATGCTTGTAGCGAGGCAGAGGGAGGGTTCCCTCGGGGTTCACGGTGGACACGGTCTTGGTGTAGGCGTAGTCCACACAATCATTGACATCATACATGTTCCGAAGGCTCGGTATACCGCCCATGTGCGAGCAGGAGCCAAACGCCACAACGAGGCCGGACTTGCGCCTGAGGAGCTCAACTATCTCCCTGTGCTCATCGGATTCAACCGTCCCGTTTATGAACGAGACCGCGAAGAACCCGTCGGGCTTTTCCTCAACATCGGATTTCTTGAAGTCCAACGCAACGGGCCAGAAGCCGATGTTGACCGCGTTCACCACATCAAGGATCTTCTCTGCCAGGTCAACCACGGCCTCCTCGCAACCGCCGCATGATCCGCACCAGTAGAAAGCAACCCATGGTTTGTCAGCCATGATCAACCTCCTTTGACCGGAGCGTGTCCAGAGTGTCTGGCACGGTTGAGGGACCCAGCTTCCTTATCTTGTCAGTAAAGGCATTGACCGTGTCCCTCACCCTGTCGCCCTCGGAAGCGGATATCCACTCAAGATGGAGGCGCTCGGGGTTCATTCCGAACTGGGGGAGCATTGCCTTGAGGAACTTGTAGCGGCGGAAGGTCTTGTGGTTCCCGGACTGGTAGTGACAATCCCCGGGGTGGCAACCACCGATGAGAACGCCATCAGCGCCCTCAGCGAAGGCCTTCATCACCAGTTCGGGGTCAACCCTCCCTGAACACATCACCCTGATGACACGAACATTGGGCGCGTATTGCATCCGGGAAACCCCAGCCAGGTCAGCGCCCGTGTAGGTGCACCAGTTGCAGAAAAAGGCCACTATCTTGGGCTCATGCATATTTCAACACTCCTTCTATCTCGTAAAGGAGCTCCTGGTTTTCAAAAAGGTCCTGATCTATGGCCCCGGAGGGACATGCGGCAACGCAGGTTCCGCAACCCTCGCAGAGGACCTCGTTGATCTCCGAGACCTTCTTTTCCTTGTCATAAGATATCGCGTCATAAGGACAGAGGCCGTTACACACCTTGCAACCAGAGCAATCCTCAGCGTCTATATGGGCCTTGATGGGTTCTAGCTCAATATAGCCCCTGTCAACCATGGCTAGAACCTCACCCGCGGCGGCGCCGGCTTGGGCTACCGAATCAGGGATATCCCTCGGTCCCTGGCATGCGCCGGCCAGGTATATACCAGCAGTGAAGGTTGAGACAGGCGCGAGCTTGGGATGTCGCTCAAGGAAGAATCCCTCGGAGGAACACGAGAGGTTAAGGAGACGCCTTATCTCCTGGGCATCAGGCTGAGCCTCAAGGCCCACAGCCAGGATCACCATGTCAACCGGAACTCTCCGAACCATGCCAGCCATGGTATCCTCAGCTCTAACAACCAGTTTACCCTTCTCTTCGGGCCCTATTGCCCAATCAGTTATTTCGGCAACGCGCCCCCTGATGAAATGAATACCCTCATCAAGGAGCCTGTGGTAGAACTCCTCATATCCCTTGCCGGGGGTCCGCATGTCTATGTAGAAGTTATAAACTTCAGCGCCTGTCCGTTCGTGAACCAGGTGAGCCAGCTTCAATGAATACATGCAGCAGACACGAGAGCAGTATTCGTTGTAGTTCTTGTCACGAGAGCCTACGCAGTGAACTATGGCGACGGACTTAGGAGGCTGGCCGTTCTTCATCACAAGCTTACCCTCGGTGGGGCCTGATGAATTGACCAGTCGTTCTATCTCAAGGGATGTGTAGACCTCAGGGTATTTCCCGTAGCCATAGGATGGAATGCGTCTAGCATCAAAGGCCTTGAAACCCGTAGCCACTATCACCGCGCCCACATTCAGTTCCAGTTCCTGGTCCGGGATGCTATAGTCTATACATCCCTCAACCGGGCAGGCAGGTTTGCAGAGCTGGCAATCACAGCATATTGAGCATTGGAGGCATCTGGAGGCTTCTTTTCGCGCATCCTCAGGCGAGTATGTGGAGTGAACATCCGCGAAGTCATTGATTCTCGCCAAAGGCTCGCGTTCCGGCATGTGGACACCGGGCTTCCTCTCAACCCTTTCCAGATCCACGGACCTGACCATGCCCTCCACTGGCCCTTCAAGCTCCCTGCCTTCGTAGAGGTTCCTGCCGTTCAGGAACCGATCTATGGACTCGGCGGCTTTCTTGCCAGCCATCATGGCAGTCACAACCACATCTGGGCCGAGGATATCGCCCCCGCCAAAGACATTCTCAAGGTTCGTCTGGAGGGTAACGGGATCAACATCAAGCCCGCCCCAGCTGTTCAAGGAGAGCCCCTGATCTCTCAGGAGATCCGGATCGGAGGTTTGGCCTATAGCAACGATAGCTGTGCTGCATTCAAGGAGCTGGGTTTTTGACTCGTCATATTGAGGGGAGAATTTGCCGGATTCGTCAAAGACTCTGAGAACAGCCTTGATCTCAACGCCTCCGGACTTAAATTCCTTGGGTCCCCAGCGAGTCATGATCTTAACCCCCTCCGCTATCATCTGATCCACTTCTTTGCGACCTTCTGAGGTTCTCCTCGCGAACATCTCATCCCAGCTCTCTATGCACATGAGGGTTACCTCAGCCCCCAATCTAACAGCAGTCCTCGCCGCATCCACAGCGACAAGGCCTCCGCCTATCACTATGACCTTCTTTCCAAGATCTGGTTTCTCACCCGAGTTGACCTTTGATAAAAAGTCAAGCCCCGGAATCACCCAGTTGCTGTTCTCGCCAGGAATTCCAAGAGCACGGTTCTTCGGGGCACCCAACGCAAGGAAAACAGCGTCGCTGTTCTTACGGAGATCACCAAGGTTAACATCTCGGCCTAGGGCTGTATTCAACTTAACCTCAATGCCCGTCGCGACTATCCTGTCAGTGTCCTTTCTGAGAACCTCTTTCGGGAGCCGGTAGTCCGGTATGGTGAGCGCAGGCATACCCCCAAGGGTTCCTGTGGCCTCATAAAGGGTAACCTTATAGCCTTTCTTTCTCAACTCGTAGGCCGCGGTGAGACCAGCAGGCCCACCTCCAACTAGTGCAACCTTCTTACCATTTTCCTTGAAGTTC
>CBFGJU010000335.1:0-8345 GCA_965649155.1 Caldifarciminota bacterium
GAGGTAGTCGCTGTTGGAGCGGCAATCCAGGCCGGGATAATCGCGGGCGAATACGCTGACAGGGACATCGTCCTCCTTGATGTGACGCCCCTTTCCCTGGGTGTTGAGGTTCTCTACGGCGGTTTTGATGTCGTCATACCAAGGAATACAACCATCCCAACGAAGAAGACCAAGATATACACCACCGCGGAGAACAACCAGCCCTCGGTTCTCATAAAGGTTTATCAGGGCGAAAGGCCCATCGCTGGCGAGAACAGACTGCTCGGACAGTTTGAGCTTACTGGCATTCCCCCCGCACCTCGCGGGGTTCCCCAGATAGAGGTTACCTTTGACATAGACACGAACGGCATCCTGCATGTCCACGCGAAGGAGAAGGCCACCGGCAAGGAATCCCAGATAAAGATACACGCGAGGTCCGGCCTCACGGATGACGAGGTCCAGAAGCTCGTTGAAGAGGCAGAACGCCACGCGGAGGAGGACAAACGCAGGAGGGAGCTCATTGATCTCAAGAACCAGGCCGACGGCTACCTGTTCTCGGTTGAGAGGTCAATGAAGGATTTTGGTGACAGGATGACTAAGGACGAGCGGGACGAGATAAACCGGCTTTCCGGGGAGCTAAGAGAGCGCGTTGCCGGAGACGACCCGGAGGCCATCCGGTCCGCCTATGAGAACCTGCAGGAAGCCTGGAACAGGATAGCCACCAAGATATACCAGGCCCAGGGCCCGCAGGGCGGCGAAACCGCCTCCGGATCCACGGAGGACTCCGACGAAGGAGGTGATGGCGGTCCCCATGACACGGACTACAAGGTGGTGGGATAGCATCCCGAATAGGACGCAGAACCGGCGATTCTCCTGGAGACGCCGTCTCCACAAGCTCAGACTGCAAGGGGGGATAGTCAGTGCCAGCTAGAGATTATTACGGCATCCTTGGCGTTGAAAAAACCGCCAG
Source organism: Caldifarciminota bacterium (assembly GCA_965649155.1). Lineage (GTDB taxonomy): Bacteria > Hydrothermota > Hydrothermia > JBDRYB01 > JBDRYB01 > JBDRYB01. The sequence continues at coordinate 950 of CBFGJU010000335.1, forward strand.
CCCGGAGGAGATAAAAAAGGCCTACAGAAGGTTGGCCCTTAAGTATCACCCGGACAGGGTTCCCCCAGAGGAAAAGGCCGCGGCCGAAGAACGTTTCAAGGAGATATCCGAGGCATACGAGGTTCTCATGGATCCGGACAAGCGCCGGGCCTACGACACCTATGGCGATGTTTCTTTCGCGTCCGGCGGCCGGAACTTTACATGGGAGGATTTCTCTCACTACGACGACCTCAGGGATATATTCGGGGACTTGCTCGGCGATTTACTTGGAGGCTTCTTCGGCTTCCAGGCCCAGCCGAGGGGTAGGCGCGGTTCAGGGCCAAGGCCGGGCGAGGACCTTCGGATAACAGTTCCCCTCAGCCTGGAGGAGATGTCCGCAGACACGGTAAAGCGCGTTCGGCTCTCAAGGTTTGAATCCTGCGATCTCTGCAAGGGAACCGGCTCGTCAACTGGCAGGACGAAAACATGTCCAACATGCGGAGGAAGGGGTATGGTCAGGAGGGCACAAAGCACCTTCCTGGGCCAGATATATCACACCACGACATGCCCGACCTGCGCTGGTGCTGGCGAGGTCATTGAGTCGCCCTGCAAGGCATGCTCTGGAAAAGGGCGGGTGAAAAAAGAGGTTGAGATTGAGATCAGGTTCCCCGCTGGCATACGCAAGGGCGAAACGCTTATCATCAGGGGCCAGGGCGGCGCGGGCATCCGCGGTGGCCGGAGGGGAGACCTGCAGGTTCTGGTTGACGAGAAGCCCCACCGGGTCTTCAGGAGAGACGGCGACGACCTGCACAGGGACATCCCTGTCTCGCCAGCGCAGTTGGTCCTTGGCGACAAGGTGAGGTTCTCCGGCTTGGGAGGCGCGGAGCACGAGATCAAGATCCCTCCGGGAACCCAGACCCACACCGTCTTCAGGATAAAGGGCGGTGGAATGCCCCGCCTCAAAGGCGGCAGGGGTGACCTCTTCGTCAGGGTCATCGTCAGGACGCCTGAGAAGCTTGGCAAGGCGGAAAAAGAGCTCTACAAAAAGCTCCTTGAAGAGGAGAAGGCCAACGGCTTCTTTGAGAGGATACGGCAGGAGGCGGAAAGAGCGGAATGAACTGCGTTTTCTGCAAAATAGTCGGCCGGGAGATTCCCGCTGATGTCGTGTGTGAAACCGAGAATGTCCTGGTTTTCCGGGACATAAATCCCCAGGCGCCGGTTCATCTGCTTGCCATACCGAAGCGCCACGCTGAGGAGCTTTCGGAGATAACCGAGCTCGCCGGGGACATACTTGAGGCTATCCGGGGGGCCGCGGCAAACCTCGGCCTCACCGACTACAGGATAGTCCTGAACAAAGGCCCGCAGGCGGGACAGGCTGTTCCCCACCTGCACTTTCACATACTCGGCGGAAGGCAGATGGCCTGGCCGCCGGGCTAAAAAACATGGCAAAACATCCTTCTCATCCAAGGTCGGACCTTATAGCCCGCCAGGGTGGGGAGAGATAAACATGACGAAAAGGAGGTGATAAAAACATGTCAGGAGTCACGCTGAAAGACGGCGAGTCCTTTGACTCCCTCGTGAAGCGCTTCCGCAAGATAGTCTCCAGGGACGGCATCCTCCAGGATGTAAAGAAGTTCCAGTATTACGAGAAGCCTTCCGAGCGGAAGAAGAAGAAGGCCATCGCGTCGCGCAGAAGGACGACCAGGAGAACAAGGGAGCTGTAGTTCAAATGTGCCTCTGGCACGGGTGACAGTGATGGACGAAAGGGCCCTCATTCGCCTGGAATTCCAGCGTTTCCTGGAGATAATCGGGGGATTTGTTTCCTCGGCTCCGGGCAGGGCCGCCCTGTCTCGCGTTCGGCCCGTGGACCCGCAAGAGGCCATCCGGGAGCACGAGCTCACCCGTCGGGCCCGGGAATTGCTCGCGGAAGAGGTTTCCCCCCCGTTCCACGATGTTCCGGACTCCGGAAAGGCCCTGGAGAAGCTGGCCATCGGTTCAGCGCTCACGGGCAAGGAGCTCCTTGATCTCTCTCGTCTGATCGTGGCCGGAGCCAAGACCTACGACGCTCTGGAAACCCTGGGCATCATCCCTGATCCATATTACCTGGTTCCGCTGGCCAGGGACATCCAGTCAACCTTTGACCCCGATGGCGAGGTTGTGGACGACGCGACCCCTGCCCTGAGGAGGCTAAGGGAATCAAAGCGCAAACAGCGCCAAAGGGTTGTCTCGCTCATGGAGCGCGTCGCGGACAGATACCGTGATTCCCTGCGCGATGAGGTCGTGACCCTACGCGGGGGCAGGTTCGTTCTCGCTTTCTCGTCTTCGGTCAAGACAGACGGCATAATCCACGGCTACTCGCGAACGACCGAGACCCAGTATGTTGAACCACTGGAGTGCGTGGAGGAGCAGAACCGGCTCGTCCGGCTTGAGGATGAGGAGCGGGAGGAGGTCGCCAGGATAATCTCCGATCTGACCGAGAGAGCCAGGGCAAACGCAGGGTTCCTCCGCGATCTCTATGAATCCATAGGCAGGGCTGACCTGGTCTGGGCGAAGGCCCGCTACGCTGAGGCCTTTGGCGCGTGCGTTCCCGAAATCCTCAGGGAAAATGGCCTGGTGCTTCGTTGTGTCAGACACCCCATACTTCTCTCCCTCAAGGGTAGGGAGGACACGGTTCCTCTGGATCTCAGGATAGGCCCATATGTCAAAGCCCTCATCTTCACCGGGCCCAACGCCGGAGGCAAGACCGTCGCGATGAAGACCGTTGCCCTGGCTTTCCTGGCAGGGGCGTCCGGCCTCCCTTATCCCGGTGAGGAGGTGCGGATATGGCTTCCGGAAAAGGTCTTCGCGCTTGGCTTTGAGGAAGGCCAGAGCATAGAGCGCGGTGTCTCCTCGTTTACCGGACTTCTTGAGGAGGTGGGCCGGGTCATAGAGGAATCCGGCCCCGGAACCGTCGCGTTCTTTGACGAGGTTCTCTCCTCAACTGACCCCACGGAAGGCGGTGCGCTGGCGTTCGCCATCCTGAAGAAGCTAATGGAAAAGGGCGCAATAACATTCTCCACAACCCACCTGTCTGTCCTGAAGAACCTGGCCTCGGGCCAGGACGGATTTCTCACCGCGGCCGCGGAATTGGGCCCGGATGGTAATCCCACATATTCCTTCAAACTGGGAGCTGTTGCCGGCAGCTATGCCATAGAATCAGCCAGAAGAGCGGGCTTTCCAGAGGATGTCCTGTTCCTCGCGGAGGCGGCAATGGAGGGCTATGGTGAGGAAATGGCGAGGGCCGCGAGGCGCGTCGCGCAGTTGGAATCCGAGCTAAAGGCCAGAATAGCCGAACAGAAGACCCTCATGGCAGAGGCAGAGAAGGAGAGAGAGCGCATCCTCGCGTCCGCGAGGGCAGAGGCAAAGAGGATAATCTCAGCGGCCAGAAAGGAAACCGAGGAGCTGGCGAGAAAACTGAGGGAAGAAACCAGGGCCGAGCGCAGGCTAGCGATGGCGAGGAATGCCAGGACAGAGCTCAAGAGAGCCGAGGCCTCAATGGACAGGGCCTTCTCGGTTCGCGCGGAGAACCCCGAACCCGGAAAGGAATACAGGGTATCGCCGATGGGATTCGTCGGCGAGCTCATAGAGCTCCGCGGTTCCAAGGCTCTCCTCCTGGTCGGAAACGCTACCGTTGAGGTTGAGAGCTCAGCGCTATACGAGCTATGAGAGCGGGCCTAAAAATCACATGTATCCAGGCCAGAGCTTCTGGTCTGCCAGGACTAGCGAGGATTTTCGTTTCCCCGAAAGCGTGCAAACCCCTCCGGAGAGACCCAACACATGGATAGGGACTTCGTTGAGAAGGTTCGCGAGGCAGTGGACATCACCCAGCTGATGGCCGAGAGGGGCATAAAGCTCGTCCGTTCTGGCAGGCGCCTGAAGGCCCTCTGCCCGTTCCACAAGGAAAAGACCCCTTCTTTCTATGTTGAACCCGACCTCGGCCTCTATCACTGTTTTGGGTGCGGCGCGTCCGGCGACGCCATAAAGTTCGTCATGGAGACCGAGGCTATGTCATTCCCTGAGGCCCTGGATTACCTGGCGGAAAGGTTCGGCGTTCCCCGTCCAGCAGTAGCAAGGCCCCAGGAAAAGCCAGGGTCGGCCTCCGCGCTTGAGTTCGCTGTAAAATTTTATCACGAGAAATTGCTCTCGCCAGAGGGCGCTATGGCGTTTGAATACCTTAAGTCCCGCGGCATATCCGTTGACAGTGTGAATGGTTTCGCCCTCGGTTATGCACCGGCTGGCAATGCCCTGCTACGAGCCGCGCACGAGGAGGGCCTTGGAATTGACGATCTCGCGGCCGCAGGACTTGTCCACAGAAACCAGGATGGCAACTGGTTTGATTTCTTCAGGAACAGGATAGTTTTCCCGGTCTACTCCCCATCGGGCAGGAACATCCTCGGGTTCTCCGGCAGGGCCCTTGGAGATGAGGAGCCGAAATACCTCAACACTCCGGAAACCTCGTATTTCAAGAAAGGAGAGCTCCTTTACGGCCTCTGGAGGGCGAGGCAGGAGATACGCAAGGCCGAGAGGGCCATCCTCGTTGAGGGGAACCTTGATGTTGTTCTCTCGCACCAGGCTGGCTTCACGAACGCGGTCGCGCCGCTGGGAACCGCTTTGACTCCTTCCCAGGCAAGATTGCTCCGAAAGTATTCGGACAGGATAACCATAGCGTTTGATGGTGACAATGCCGGCTCCGCCGCGGCCAGGAGAGCCATCCCTCACTTTGTCCAGGAAGGCATGATGGTGACGCTGTCCCGCCTGCCAGATGGTGAGGACCCCGCGAGCCTGGTGACCAGAGGCAGGGCCGAAGAACTTCGCGGTTTTCTGGATTCCGGCGAGGACTGGATAGCTTTTCTCCGCGGCCTTTACCCGGATTCCCTTGAGGGCAAGAAGGGTTTTGAGGCTGAGCTCACGGGCATACTTCTGCCCCTCCAGCCTGAGGAACGAGAGGCCTATCTTTCCCGCGCGAAGGAGATTCTGGGCTACTCCCAGGACTGGGTCGTCGGGGTTAACCGCCGGCTCTCCGAGGGGAGAAACCCCGTGGAAAATATCAGAAAACCGGAGAGGGCTAAGGTTAACAGGGAGATAATACTCCTTTCCCACGCCATAACCCACCAGGATAATGAGCCATTCGCTCAGGGCGTTCACATGATTGACCCCGCCGATCTTTCCAATCCCGTGGCCAGGAGGCTCCTTGAGCTCTGGCGCGAGGGAAGGTCGTTATCCGAGCTTCTTCGCGAGGAGGGCCTTGGAGAAAGCATTTCTGCCGCGTTGACCGAGAACACCGCTACCGAAGATGACATCAAAATGTCCTTCGTCATAATGGTCATGGAAGCGAGATACAGGGGCCTCGGAAGGGTGATAGCGAAGGCCGAGGCCGCGGGGGATCGCACTGCCGCGGACGCGGCCCTGGCTCAGAAGCCTTTTCTCCTCCGGATGGTGGATATTCTAAAGAAAATAAAGGAGAGGAAGGCCCTCCGGTATCCGGAGAGGCGAAACCTCATACTGGAGAAATTATGGTCCGCGTGGGAGGTAGTCAACACCGGGGGTGATGCCAAGTTGGCTGAAAGCGAACTGGACAGGCTTGACAGGCTTTTATCCCGGATAAACGAACCTGTCTGGGATGATGATCAAACACACGGAAACAAAGGGGCCAAAACCCATGGAAGAGATAAAAGATAAGAGCATAGAGGAGCTGGTAAAAAAGGCCAGGAAGAAGGGCAAGATAACATACAAGGAGATAACATCGCTCCTGCCTTCGGTCGGATACTCCCTGGATTCGGTGGACGAGATAGTGGTAGCTCTTATGGAGGCAGGAGTTGAAGTGGAAATAACGGGCATGCGGACGAAGAAACGGACCCTCCTTGCCGAGGAGGAGTTCCCTGGCGCGGGCGGCGACCCTGCGAAGGCTTATCTGAAGCAAATATCCAACCTACGTCTCTTGAAGAAGGAGGAGGAGGTCATATTCTCAAAGCAGTTGGACGATGCCAGACGCAACATCATAAGGATACTCTTCTCCACGAGGTTCGGCCTTAAGAAGTTCTTCAAGGCCATAGAGCTAACGGACAAGGACATAATGCAGATAGAAGACCTTGTCCAGGTGGATTCAAAATACTGGACGAGCAGGCAGAAGAACAAGGACGAGAAAGAGCGTGTTGCCGAGGCCTTCTCCTTCCTGACCGAGCGATTTGAGCTCGTGCGAAAAACCTGGTTTGAGGAGGTGAGTGAGGCCGAGGCCAAGCGCGCCAGACGCTATCTTTTTGAAATAGTCAACAAGATAGACGCGCTGAAGCCAAAGACAAAGCTGGTTTTCAGGTGGCTTGATGATTTCATGGCCCTGGTAGGAAAGGCAAAGGAACTGGACAACCGGATAAAGCGGCTTGAGCACGAGATACTCCTGACCGAGGGCTCAAGGGACCCGGACGCAGGCGAGCGCGTTGATATGGCCCGTCAGGAGCTCAAGAGGCTCCGGAACCGGCTCAGAGAGGTCACCAAAACCCTGGGCATGGATGTCCAGGACGCGTCCGATTATGCGGCCCGGCTGAACGCGGAATACGAGCTCTTCATGGACGCGAAGGAGCGTATGACCTGCGGTAATGTCCGTCTCGTTATCGGCATAGCGAAGCGTTTCCTGAACCGCGGCCTTGATTTCATGGACCTGGTCCAGGAGGGGAATGTCGGCCTGATGAAGGCGATAGAGAAGTTTGACTACCGAAAGGGCTACAAGTTCTCAACCTACGCTACATGGTGGATAAGGCAGTCCATAACAAGGGCAATTGCTGACCAGTCAAGGACCATACGCATTCCCATCCACATGATAGAGACCATAACCAAGATCTCAAAGGCTTCCCGGCTCCTCATGCAGGAATACGGCAGGGAGCCAACCGCGAAGGAGGTTGCTGAATACATTGATGTCAGGATAGAAAAGGTCAAGCAAGCAATGGACGCCGCGCGCGAGCCAATCTCAATAGATAAGCCCATAGGCAAGAACGAGGACACATACATGGGCGATTTGCTGGTTGACACCATACAGCCAACCCCATACGAGGATGCCAGGGATATTTTGCTCCGGGAGAGGCTTGACGATGTCCTGTCAACCCTGACAAAGCGCGAGAAAAAGGTCATTGAGCTCAGATTCGGACTGAACAACGAGCCCCCGAAGACCCTTGAGGAAGTTGGATACATATTCGGGGTGACCCGCGAGCGCATCCGGCAGATAGAGGCAAAGGCCCTCCGAAAATTGCAGAACCCCATAAGGGCTGACCTCCTCAGGTCGTTGTTGGAAGCGGACAGGAAATACTAGGGGCCCCCGAACAGATCGCGCTTTCTGCAACGGCGATTCAGTTTTGCTGCCCAGCCTGAGCTTTTCCCGGACTGATCT
>CBFGJU010000336.1:0-8216 GCA_965649155.1 Caldifarciminota bacterium
TCCTGACCCCCTGATGTCGGTATGGAATCAACAGAAGCAGGGTGGGACAATGACTTACAGTATGAAACGAGAGCGGCCTGGGTTGTTTGCAGAAGCATTAGTCCGGATTGAAGGCCAGGATTCTCCGCGAGGAACGGCGGCAAGCCATCCCTACCTGAAAGCAGGAGAAATGTCCGCCTTTCGGAAATGGATGCTATGGTTGTAAGGCACATGGCTATAACATCCCCCGCGAGCGCGAGGTGCTGGCCGTGGAAGTTGCCACAGGAATAGACCTCGTTCCCGATCACAAGCGGGTTATCCGTAGCGGAGTTTATCTCAACCGAAAGAATGGTTTTGGCGAAAGCAATGCCGTCCCTGGCCGCGCCGTGAACCTGGGGCATGCAACGGAGGGAATAGGGGTCTTGAACATCCTTGCCGGACTGGGCGTCCTTCAGGAGCTCCCAGAGTTTCCCTCCAGAGGTCAGCTGGCCCGGGTGCGGCCTTAGCTTCATTATGTTGGGATGAAACTGGTCCGGTCGCGAACCTGTTGCCCAAAACGAAAGCGCTCCGACCGTGTCTGCGGCCTCCGAGAGCCTGGTGGCTTCGTCCAACAATATGGCCAGAAGCCCGGAGGTGAACTGTGTTCCGTTTATAAGCGCGAGGGCCTCCCTTGCCTCAAGCTTTGGCGGCTTCATGCCCCTTTCCCTGAGCGCTATGAGGGCTGGAAGGGTTCTGCCACCAGGGAGGATCACATTGCCCTCCCCAACAAGGGCCAGCGCCATGTGCGCGAGCGGCGCGAGGTCGCCGGACGCGCCAACGGAACCGAGGGATGGAATAACCGGCAGAACATCCCGGTTCAGCATATCAAGGAGAAAATCAACTACCTCAGGCCTCACGCCGGAGTGGCCCTTTGCAAGGGTGTTCGCCCGGAGTAGCATCACGGCCCTTGTCTCCTGAGGGCTTATCGGTTCACCGACCCCGGTCGCGTGTGAGCGTATGATGTTCAGCTGGAACTGCCGGAGGTCATCCGGCCTGAGGCTCACACCAGCCAGCTTCCCGAGGCCTGTGTTGAAGCCATAGACAGGCCCTTTTTCGGCCCTTGACTCCAGGACTCGCCGGGACTCGGCCATGCGCTTTCTGGACTCAGGACTAAGAGAAACCCTCACCCCACCCGTGGCAGTTCTGAGCACATCCTCAAGAGAAAGGGAATTTCCATCCAGGGTTATGTCCATCGGTCTGATATTATATTACAGCCGCGAATTGCCAAACCAGTTTCGCGACACCGGAACCTCGTTTTATCCTTTTCGCTTTGCTCTTCTGGCACGCATATGAGAATTTTCCGAAAAATTATCCCCTGGTTTCCTCGGCTGTTCAGGTCGGCCTGGGCGTCATTCTCGGGTTCTTCTCCAGAAAATGAACCCGGCCGCGCTCAGCGCGCCTTATACCTGTAGAGTGCCTCAAGGGCAATGACCGTGGTCAGCTCCCGGCTCCCGAAGCAATATGTCTCCGATTTGCTCTTCTTAGTGTAAAAAGCAAATGCTGGCCACGCGCCGTCATCCCCTTGGGTGGAAAGGAGCGCGGATATTGCCTCGTCCTGTTCAGGCCCCTGGTATCCGAGGTTTATCAGTGTGTTCGCGGCAAGGGCTGTGTTCAGAGGGGTTCCCCATGGTCTCAGCGCGAGGGTCTTGCTGATCAGGGCTGTTGACCAGTCCTCTCGGAGGGAATCCGGAATCCCTCCCGGCTCATCCCTCATCATCCTGCTCATGGTATAACAGAAAGCGAGTGGCGACCAGCAGTAATAAAGAGCGGGGTTCCTGACCTGCGAATCCAGAAAGATCAAAAATCTCTCGTCTCCGTATCCCAGCCGAAACAACCACCGGGCCACATTTGAGTTGACCTCCGCGTCAAGGTCGTTGGGTAAAGCCTTCCTGCTTGCCCAGGTGAAGAACCCGCCGGAGCTGTCACGCCACGCGAGGAAGGTGCTGAGGTTTTTCAGGCCGTATCCGAATAGCGCCAGCTCGTATGAGATGCAGGCCACATCGTCAAGGTCAACCTCGCAGTTTTCCCTGTGCGGGTAATACTTGAAGAGATCGCCGGGTAGTCTTCTGGCATAGAGGGTGGCCGCGACCCGGCCTGCGGTTTCCCTGATCTCTGGGGATGGTGAGAATCTTGCCGCGTTGAGAAAGAAGCTCGTCCCAAAATCGGTGGTGTCAAGCCGACCGTTGGCCAAAAAGCTGTCAGGATAAACGGAGCGGAAGACGGGCAGGCGAAGGGAATCCCCAAGGCTGGAGAGTATGAAAGACTCACCCCTTTCTATGGGGGCCGCGAGGCTATCCGGCGAGACATCAGTCAGGATGAAACCTATCAGGATCACAGCGTAGATTATAAAAGGGGCAGGACGACCGGAGCAATCGCCTATCGGACCGAATCCGGGTAGGAAATTTCCCAGACCCAGTCTTCCGCATAAGCAAGAACCAGGGCCTTCTGTTCAATCTCTCCTACCTGTTTTGCGACATGGGCAAACGGGCTAACCAGGTATTTCGGCTTATTCTCCAGTGGATCGGCAAGACCTCCCTTCTGCTTTGATTCCTGGCCTCCGTGAGCATGGTTTTACTGCGCTGATGTAGGAGTGTATAATATTTGGGCCTATGACTGCACTTCTTTTTATAACGATAAGCTTTGAAGCGACGGGTTTGGTCGTGGACACGGCCGGCAAGCCGGTTCCGGGCGCGGCAGTGTGGGTTGAGGGTGGGCCCGGAACCTACACGATGAGCGACGGTTCATTCAGGCTGAATGTGCCAGAGGGGATCAAGGCTATTCGGGCAAAGGCCATAGGTTTCACTGAGGCTAGCGCGACGGTGTATCCGGATGAACCTGTGGAGCTTGTGTTGACACCAAAGGCTGTCACCTCAGAGGAAATAGTGACAACTGCGTCCGCCAGGCCGGCCCTGGTTTCCGAAACCCCGGTTTCGGTCAACAGCGTAAGCGGCCTGGACATGATCCGGGTTGGCGCTTTACCCAGGGTTGAGGAAGCCCTCAAGATAACCCCAAGCGTTTATCCGGTCGGCTCTGACCCCATAACCCAGGTCATCTCTGTCAGGGGCATGGCTCGTGGCAGGTCAATACTCATGCTTGATGGCATGCGCTTGGTTGATGATAGGGATGTTGGTCCGACATTCTTCGTTCACCCCGGAATGCTCTCCTCAACCGAGGTCCTCCTGGGGCCGTCCTCGCTCCTTTACGGGTCGGGCGCGATAGGCGGAGTTGTCGCCACCAGTTTCGCTAAGGAAACCAGGTATGGTGTGGCCTACAACACTGTCAACAAATGTCCGGAGGCCTGGGCGATGTTTTCTTCTGACATGGTAGGTCTCGGCCTCTGGGGCGTTGAGGCCCAGGATTACATGAGCCCGGATACCATCGGACCTGACACTGCCATAAGGAACTCCGGATTCCGGACAAAGGGCGCATACATGAGGCTCGGTTACAAAGGGTTTTCTCTCCAATACATATTCGCGCACGCCATGGACATCGGCAGGCCCAGGGATGATCCGTACAGGACATCAACCTACAACAGGGACTATCACGATCTGGTCAAGCTGGGTTACGAGGGCGTCGGACTCGGCCTGGCGTGGAAGGCATTCGTTTGGGGTCACCAGAAGTTCAAGGAGGCCGAAGTCGTGAAATTCAAGCCCTCCACCGGGGTGACTACGGACGAGGTAACTAAGTATAACGGGACGGACGCGGGCGCGACCCTGATGGCCACAGGATTCCTTTCCTCGCACATAATAACCGGCGGATTATCCGGTTTCAGGAGGCAGGGGCTTGACATATTGGTGCGCACCGTGAAGACGGATTCGCTTGACAATATAACTTCCGACACAACGGAGTTCCCGACCCAGGATGCTGGCTACACCGAGGCGGGTGCGTTCATCCTGGACGAGTTCCCGGTCTGGTTTGTTCGGCTCAGAGCGGGGCTCAGGGGAGACTATGTTGGCTGGCAAGCCGCGGGCGAGGAATCCCAGAGCAGGATAGCCCTCGCCGGAGAGCTGGGAATGTTGGTGCCCCTGCCAGGGGGATTTGGGTTTGTGGCCTCAGGCAGGCGTTCCTACAGGGCGCCCGAGCTTCGCGAGCTATACTATACCGGCTCAACCTCAAGGGGATACCAGTATGCTAACCCTGACCTCTCGCCGGAAATGGGCCTGACAGGCGAGGCCGGCCTCAGGTGGTCTTCAAGCATGTTCTGGGCAGACGGCGAGCTCTTCTACACCCACCTGGATAGCATGTTGATCAAGGAAATCTACTATGACGGGGATTCCATCGTCTTCAAGAACACCGGCAAGGCCTTCATGAAAGGCGTTGAGATGGAAGCCGGGGTCTCTGTGGGCAAGCTGAACCTCTCGGTGTTCGGTTTTGCCATGGAGGGAAGGGACATGGTTGAGCTGGGTCCCCTTGACGACATAGCCGCTCCAAGCTGGGGTAGCCTGGTCTCATACGAGCTCGGCCCCCTGTATGTGGCGAACGCCGCTATCCCATGGCTGAGGTGTCGCGGCCGGGCCGCGAAGGTTGACCCTGGACCAAGCGAGGTTGCGAGGGAGGCCTTCTGGCTCCTTGACGGAGGCCTTGATGTGGCTTTCCTGAACGGCAACATAGGCGTCAATCTCGCTGTCCTGAACGCGCTGAACACCTTCTACTATGACAATGCCGACGAGAAAGGCGTTGCTTCGCCCGGAAGGAACATAACCCTGGGGGTGAGCGGGAGATTCTGAGAGAACGCGAGGGATACTTGAATGATGAAAAAGGAGCCATAGCGGCTCGCGATGTCAGGGCTTCCTATGGGAGGACCGAAGTCCTGAGGGGCATATCCTTCTCGGCGGGCCGCGGAGAGTTCTGGGGCATAATCGGTCCCAATGCCTCCGGAAAGACGACCCTGCTCAGATGTTTCGCTGGCACTTTGCGCCCCGTGTCAGGTCAGATTATCCTGCACGGCAAGCCAAGGGAATCCTTGAAACCAAGGGATTTTGCCAATCTCTGCTCTTTGCTTTTGGACGAGATGGTTCCAGGCCCCATGCCGGTGATTGAATACACCCTCCTGGCCAGGTCATTGCTAAAGCCGGCCTTATCCCCGATTACTGGACAGGACAGAGAGATGGCCGAGTTCGCGCTCCGGGCCCTTGAGCTCTGGGATGCGAGGAACACCCCGCTTGAGAACCTGAGCAAGGGCCAACTTTTGATGGCAAGAATAGCGCGTGTCATCGCGCAGGACGCGCCAGTGCTCCTCCTGGACGAGCCCACCGCGCACCTTGACCCAAAACACGCTTTCGGTGTCATGGAGCTCCTTTCCAGGCTTGCGAATGAGGGCAAGACCGTTCTCGCCATCCTGCACGAAATCTCCCTCGCCGGAAGATACACGGATCACATCCTGGTCATCAAAGATGGGGCTATGGTCGCACATGGCCTGACCGGAAAGGTCCTCGTGCCAGAGCTGATAAGGGAGGTTTTCGGGGTTCAGGCAAAAAGAAGGGACGGGGGGATTGAGCTGTATCCGGATTAGACCGAGATCTCACCCCTGGGTGCAAAGGCCCAGGCCAATCCGTTATAATTAAGCTATGCTCTTCTGGAGAAAGAAAAAGAAACCCCTTGAGGCGAAGAAGACCGAGGCGCCGGAGGACGCGTGGGTAAAGTGCTCTTGCGGAGAGGTTCATTACAGGGCCCAGCTGGACAGGAACTGGTGGGTCTGTCCGAAGTGCGGCGCGCACATGCGCATTCCCGCGAGGAAGTTCGTTGAATACCTTCTGGATGACGGCAGGTTCAGGCAGGAAATGGCGCCGAACCTTGTGCCAACAGATCCCCTTGATTTTCCCGAATACAAGGACAAGGTAAAGCGCGACCAGAAGAAGTCCGGCGAGACCGAGGCCGCGATAGCGGGCCTGGGCGAGATGGGCGGCCACAGGGTTGTTCTCTTCGTGACTGACTTCAATTTCCTCGGCGGTTCAATGGGATCGGTCGTTGGCGAGAAGTTCCTCCGGGCGGCCCGGAAGGCTGTGGAGCTCAGACATCCCCTCATAGCGGTGACAGCCTCCGGCGGCGGCGCGCGCATGCACGAGGGAATAATATCCTTGATGCAGATGGTCAAGACAACGGTCGGTTGCATTGACCTTGATGTGGCGAAAGTTCCATACATAAATGTCCTTTCTGACCCCACGATGGCGGGCGTGATGGCCTCTTTCGCGTCCCTGGGAGACATACTCATCGCTGAACCGGGCGCATTGCTTGGCTTCACTGGGCCGCGTGTAATCCAGCAGACCATAGGGGTTGACCTGCCGGAGGGTTTTGAAACCTCTGAGTTCCAGCTTGAGCACGGCCAGATTGACATGGTGGTCCCCAGGCCACGGCTCCGCGAGACCCTGATAAGAATACTTGACATCCTGGAGGGGATACCTTCCTCAAGGAAAAAGGAGATGACAAAAGCATGAAAAGGGTCTTTCTAGCCGCGGGGATCATTATCCTATCCTGCGATATGGTTGACCGGGAACAGGCCGATTACCTGATGTGGGAGAACGAGGGAACCAGGTGGGCCTACTTGGTGACCGAGGGGACATTTCCCGGCGACACTTTCTACATCACCCGTCTGAGCACATCTGACACCGCTTTCGGCCCGGAGAGCGCGGATGTCTGCCTGGACTGGGAGGGTCGGAGGGAGTATTTCAAGCTGTCAGGCGACAGGGCGGACATAATGACCGATTTCTCTGTCTGGCCGGCAGGACAGGCTGTTCCTCTTGAATACAGGTTCACCCTTTTCATGAGATACCCTCCCGTGCTGGGGAATACCTGGGACGACACCTCGCGCGGAAGGGCAATATATCAGGGCGACACATTCAATTATTTCCACGCGGTCTCAGGCTCGGTTGACTCATTGCTAATTATTTCCGTGCCATACCAGGAAAACCTGGAAAATGTATATCTGATTAGTGTGGACGAGCACCTCTACTGCGAGAGGGCCGAATTCAAACTTCACAGGCTCTATTACCTTGGGCCGAACATCGGAATAGTCAAGGCAGTTTTGGGGCCGGACACCTTCAGGTTCGCGGACTCGTCCTGGGTGGAGGAGCGAATTACCCTGGAGCTCCTTGATTTCCAGAAATGAGACCCCGTGCAAGTCTTCTGACCCTTGCGTTCGTGACGATCCTGGCCTGTTCCAGGGAAAAGCTGGGTGAACACGAGGCTTTTCCAGGCAACGAGTCTGCCGAGAATGTCCGAATATGGCAAACAGACAAGGGCCGAAGGCTCTGGGAGCTGGCTGCGGACAGCTTGGAGCAGGGCGGGGACACGGTCAGGGTCAAGGGGGTAACCCTTACTTTCTACGATAGGCACGGGAAACCGCAGAGCGTTCTCACATCTGATTCTGGTAGGTATTACCAGTCCTCCGAGGACATGGCCGCCTATGGCGGGGTTGAGGTCAAGGGCCAGGACGGATCATATCTCTCAACCGAGAGCCTGTTTTACAGCAAGGAGCGAGAGGAGATATTCACGGATGACAGGGTTTATATCAGAACCCAGGACAAGGAGGTCTGGGGCAGGGGCCTCACATCTGACCCTGGTCTCACCAGGATTGAGATAAAAGAGGAAGTGATGGGAAAGGGCCAGGAGGAAGAATGGCAGAGATAGAGGACGATCTCGCGG
Organism: Caldifarciminota bacterium; assembly: GCA_965649155.1. GTDB lineage: Bacteria > Hydrothermota > Hydrothermia > JBDRYB01 > JBDRYB01 > JBDRYB01. Next base: position 7,660 of record CBFGJU010000336.1, read on the forward strand.
AACGCATAGCCCAGAGGGTCGTGGGAATGGGTATGGGCATGATTTCAATGGTTTTCCTGGAAAGCCTGAAACCTCTGAGCTTCATAGGATCGTCAATCCTTGTCTTCGGGAGGCCGATCATGAGCGTCTTCTTTGACGCTGATGCCTACGATCGCTTCATCGCGCTCATGGAAGACAGGAATAACATTGATCGCCTGGTAGACAGGATAGAACAATTGCAGAACGAGCGGGGGTGATCCGGGGCCGCTGGCAAAATGAGGCCTTGATCCGGGCCGCGATCCTGTATTATCATTTACATCTCCCTGAGAAAGGAGGTTACCGTGGCTCACAAGAAAGGCCAGGGATCAACACGCAACGGAAGGGACAGCGCGTCAAAGCGCCTGGGCGTTAAGCTTGGCGACGGACAGTCCGCGAGGCCGGGACAGATTCTCATCCGGCAACGGGGAACCAGGATTTACCCCGGATTGAATGTAGGCAAAGGTGGAGACGATACCCTTTTCGCCCTCAAAGAGGGCACGGTCAGGTTTGAACGCAGGAAAAACAGGGTGTATGTCTCG
>CBFGJU010000337.1:0-8113 GCA_965649155.1 Caldifarciminota bacterium
GGCACCCACAAGGGGTGCCCCTACATTAAAACCATTATCAGGTGCGTATTTCCTTTGGCCGGGTTCTTGTTCCTGGCGGCCATGGTTCAGGTTTGCGGGAAGCAGATCATGGCCTGCGGGGCCAAACCCAACCAGCTCTTCAGGCATGCATCAGGATGAGGGTTGCGGGAGGTTTTGGGTAAAGCTCAGGCTCAGATAAAGCCAGGAATCCTCGGCCGAATAGCTTGATGCGCCAGACCATCTCTGTCCGATGAGAATTTCGCCACCCCATGCTTGATTTCTGGTCAGATGATTTTGATTTTTTTATTTTATGACAATGAACATATGAGTTTTAATCAACCAGAAACGATCAATCCGAAAGCATCGTTCGTTGTTGAAAGCCAGTCCGCTTTTACTTTAAGCTTCCCTCTAAGCTTCACTTTGAGGTTTTGCGGAGGTTATCATGGAGAAGTGGAACAACTTTTTAAAGCCAGACGCTGAGAGGTTCCCCTTAGTAGAGCCAGGGGAACCGAATTTTTACAGGGAATACTTCCCCTATTCCCTGCCACCGAGGATAGCCTTTGAGGGAACCACGGTCGTCCCAGAGCTCCCGGAGGAGATCTACATAACCGATACCACCTTCCGCGATGGTCAGCAGGCCAGGCCGCCATTCTCGGTTCAGCAAATAGTTGACATCTACAAGATGCTCTCCGAGCTGGGCGGGCCAAACGGGGTAATAAGGCAATCCGAGTTCTTCCTCTACACCGAGAAGGACAGGCAGGCCGTTGACAAGGTCCGCTCCCTGGGCCTCAAGTATCCGGAGGTCACGGGTTGGATAAGGGCAAACCCGAAGGACTTCCAGCTGGTCAAGGACATGGGCCTCGCGGAGACCGGAATGCTGACCTCAATCTCGGACTACCACATCTTCAAGAAGATGGGCTTCAAATCAAGGCGGGAGGCCATAGACAAATACAAGGATGTGGTCCGGGCCGCGGCTGACGCCGGGCTCAAGGCAGTCAGGTGCCACTTTGAGGACATAACCAGGGCTGATTTCTGGGGTTGCGTCGTGCCGTTCGCGCAGGAACTCATGGACCTCTCCGCGGAGACCGGCCTCTTCGTGAAGATAAGGCTCTGCGACACCATGGGCTTTGGAATGCCGTGGCCGAACGCAACCTTGCCCAGGTCAATCCCCAAGATGGCTTATTACCTGAGGCATTGCGCCGGAATACCCTCTGATCGCCTGGAAATACACGCCCACAACGATTTTCACCTGGTCATAGCGAACACGGTCGCGTCCTGGCTCTACGGCGTGATGTATGCCAACACAACCATAATGGGCATAGGCGAGAGAACCGGCAACTGCCCGATGGAGGGAGCCATAATCCACTACATAGGCCTGAAGGGAGACCTGAACGGCCTGAACCTCCAGGTGTTGACCGATCTGGCCAGATACATGGAGACCGAAACCGGACTCCCTATACCAACATGGCAACCCATTGTTGGCAAGAACTTCAACATAACCCAGGCGGGCATTCACGCAGATGGGTTGCTCAAGTTTGAGGAGGTCTACAACGCGTTTGACACCACCGCGCTCCTCGGAAGGCCGCCGGGAGTTGCCATAACCGACAAGTCAGGTGTCGCCGGCATAGCCAAGTGGATAGAGGACAACATGGGCCTGGAGGTTCCAAAGTCAGACCCGGGCATCCAGAAGATATACGAGGACCTGATAGCGACATACAACGCTGGCAGGGTGACAACCATGTCAGACGAGGAGATGCGTGAGCTGGTGAAGAAGCACATGCCGGACACATACGCCAGATACGAGGCGAAAAAGAAGTAGGAGATATGGCCGGAAAAACCATAGCCGAGAAGATATTCTCGGAGAAGAGCGGGACCGATGCCAGGGCCGGAGACATGGTGGTTGCGAGGGTTGACCTTGCTTTCGCGCAGGACGGGACAGGCCCTCTAGCGATCAGACAGATAGAAAAGCTGGGCCTTGACCGCGTGGCGAACCCTTCTTCAACCATATTCTTCTTTGACCACGCCGCGCCAAGCCCACGCAAGGAGCTCTCTGACGATCACATATTCATGCGAGAATTCTCCGGAAGGACAGGCGCTTTGGTTTCCGAGGTCGGAGAGGGGGTCTGTCACCAGATAGTGGCAGAGGAGCGCGCCGCGCCAGGAATGCTCATAGTTGGCGCGGATTCCCACACATGCACGGCTGGCGCTTTCGGAGCTTTCGCGACCGGAATGGGTTCAACGGATGTCGCTGTGTCAATGGCAACCGGCAAAACCTGGTTCCGGGTCCCGGAGAGCTTCAGGGTCGTCCTCAAGGGCAGGTTCCAGAAGGGCGTCTGCTCAAAAGACCTCATACTGCACCTCATAGGAGACATAGGCGCTGATGGCGCGGACTACAAGGCACTTGAGTTCTCCGGAAACATAGAATCTCTGGACATGGAATCCAGGCTAACGGTTTCAAACATGGCCGTTGAAGCAGGAGCGAAGGCAGGAATCTTCCCTTCGGATGATGTGACCCGGAAATACCTGGAGGAATGGGGCCGGGGCGATTCGTTCAGGGAGATAGGCCCTGACCCCGACGCGGAATACGAGAAGACCCTTGAATACGACCTATCCGCGATTGAGCCGACCGTGTCAAAACCGCACAGGGTTGACAATACCGCGCTGGCGAAGGAGCTCTCTGATGTCCGGGTTAATCAGGTTGTCATAGGTACCTGCACGAACGGAAGGCTTTCCGATCTGAGGACCGCGGCCGACATCCTGAGAGGCAAAAAGGTCGCTCCTGGTCTCAGGCTCATAATTGCCCCTGCTTCCCGGAAGATATACCTCCGGGCAATGAGCGAGGGGACCCTCGCGACTCTCGTGGAAGCCGGCGGCCTGGTTCTCCCGCCGGGTTGCGGCCCGTGCGTTGGCGTCCACCAGGGCGTCCTCGGCAAGGGAGAGGTCGTCCTTTCAACCCAGAACCGCAACTTTGAGGGGAGGATGGGCAACCCCGAGGGCTTCATATATCTCTCCTCTCCCGCGACGGCCGCGGCAACCGCCATAACGGGAAGGATAACGGATCCCAGGGAGGTGCTCTGATGAAAATGAAGGGAAGAGCCTGGAAGTTCGGGGACAGCATATCCACGGATCACATCGCTCCTGGCAGATACTTTCACCTCCGGTCAAACCTGCCAGAGCTCGCGAAACATGTCCTTGAGGATGCGAGGCAGGATTTCGCTCCGAATGTAAAACCCGGAGATTTCATCGTCGCGGGCTGGAACTTTGGCCTCGGTTCGTCAAGGGAACACGCGCCCACCATCATAAAGCTCGCGGGAGTCTCCGCTGTCCTGGCAAGGTCTTTCGCGCGGATATTCTTCAGGAACTCCATCAACATAGGCCTGCCCGTGATAACCGTTGACACATCTTTCATAGACGAGGGCGACGAGCTTGAGGTTGACCTATCAGAGGGAACCGTCAAAGACATCACCAATGGCAAGGAGGCCCGGTTCAGGCCCCTCTCGCCCCAGCTCTTGCGAATACTCGCTGACGGAGGACTGGTTGAGCACATAAAGAAGCACGGGGACATAGTGCTTTGATGCCCCGCGAAACTGCTTAGGGCAAGACATGGAGAGGAAACAGATATTTTGAGAGGCTCTCAAAAAAGAGGTAAAAAACCATGGCAGAAAAGATAAAGATAGAGGGCAACAAGCTGGTTATTCCCGATAACCCCATAATCCCCTACATAGAGGGAGACGGGACGGGAAGGGACATCACCCCAGCGATGTTGAAGGTCGTGGACGCGGCAGTGGCAAAGGCATATGCCGGAAAGCGCAAGATAACCTGGAAAGAGGTCCTCGTAGGTGAAAAGGCAAGGGATGCCGTGGGAGAATATCTCCCGGAGGCCGCCATAAACGATCTGAGAGATCACATAGTCAGCATAAAGGGCCCCCTGACAACACCCATAGGCGGCGGTTTCAGGTCCCTGAATGTGGGCATAAGACAGATACTTGACCTCTACTCATGCGTGAGGCCTGTCCGGTGGTATGGTTCCGCGTCTCCCCTGAAGCACCCGGAGAAGATGAACATCATCATCTTCAGGGAGAACACCGAGGATGTCTACGCGGGGATTGAATACCCGTCCGGCTCGCCAGAGGCAAAGCGCCTCATTGAGCTCCTCAGGGAGTTCGGGGTGACGGAGCAGAAGGTTCTCTCTGATGTTGGGGTTGGCATAAAGCCCATGGGCCCCACGAGGAGCAAGCGCCACATACGCAAAGCGCTCCGCCACGCGCTTGAGAACGGAAGGCGCTCGGTGACCTTCATGCACAAGGGAAACATCATGAAGTTCACGGAGGGCGCATTTATGCAGTGGGGCTACGAGGTTGTCTCCGAGCCAGAGTTCAAGGACCATTTCGTGACCGAGGCAGACCTCTGGGACAAGCTGGGCGGCAAGATGCCGGAAGGCAAGCTCTTTGTCAACGACCGCATAGCGGACAACATGTTCCAGCAGATCCTTACCCGGACTGACGAATACGATGTAATCGTGACACCGAACCTGAACGGGGACTACATCTCGGACGCGGCCGCCGCGGGCGTTGGGGGTCTTGGCATGGCGCCCGGCGCCAACATTGGTGACTTCCTGGCGGTCTTTGAGGCAACCCACGGCACCGCGCCAAAATACGCTGGCCAGGACAAGGTCAACCCCTCGTCACTCATCCTTTCGGCCGCGATGATGCTTGAATACATGGGATGGAAGGAGGCCGCTGACCTCATCCACAGGTCCACGGAGAAGACCCTCGCACAGCGAAAGGGAACCTATGACCTGGTGAGGGCCTGGGCCGCGGAGGGCCAGAAGGGCACCGAGCTAAAGTGTTCGGAGTTCGCGGACGCGCTCATAGAGAACATGTAGGGACGCGGCGGCCGGGCGAGATAGGGAATCAGCTGGATCCACTCTGGTTTCCGGAAAGGGTGAAATTTGCCATCAGGTACCGTCAGAGGTTTGATGGCCTGGTCCTATTCCAGCTTAACCTCAAGAACCGTTGTCTTATCTGGATAAATGAGAACCCTGCCCTCCCAGGGCTTGTAGCCGTCCTTCGCGACCCTTACCCTGTGCTCCCCGGCCTGCAGGGTGAAGTCCTTTGGCTTGCCCTCTATCGCGGGCGTGAAGCCGTCAGCAATGAAAAAATCGTCTATATAGACATCGGCCAGTGCGACATTGCAGATGACCGAGAGGATTCCCTCGCCCTCCGGTATATCTGGCGCGATGTGGCTCTCGCCCGTGCTACCCGTGTCAGCCGGCGCGGGGACGAGCCCTGTGCCAATAACGAGCTCAAGCCTCCAGGCCTTCCTGAGGCCTATGGTCAGCGGGAAATACCCCTCAGCCTCCAGGGTGTAGGTTCCCTCGGAAAGCGAGACCTCAAGGGGCGTCTTTCCCGAGGCGATGACCTTCTTCCCTTTCTTGACCGCTACATAGAGATCGTTTCCATCTGTCCTGACCAGGAGCCTGGCCTCCTTTGACGAGACCCCCCACGGCGTGTAGGTCAGGGTGTAAGTCTCTGGGAAAAGGTCCTGTTCCGTTGAAATCAGAGCTAATAAAACGAAAGCCATAGCGAGATAATTATAAACACAGACTCGCCTCAATATCATCCACCGGCTTTGAAACCTCCCGCGCGGGATCCTTCCCTGGCGGGACTGAAAGTCTCTACTGCGCTACACTTGCTACACTTGGAGACTTTCAGTTCCACAAGGAGAGTTTTCCAACCGCGCAAGCGTGAACAATGGCCGCCGGGAACAAGAACTCGGCCAAAGGGAATCCGGCCCCGATAATGGTTTTATGTGCAAGGGCAGGCACGGGGGCCTGGCCAGGGGCGAGGATAGCCCCATCCATACATCCCGCGCCAGGAGAGAGTTTCCGATTCATGCAGGATCTGGGTTCAAATCATGCGTCTTTGTCAAGAGGAACAACCCCGCGCGGCTGATCCGGCTCACTCCGTATTGGCCCTGAGTAACCACTTGAGCCTTTCCGGGTCAATCTCCTGGCCATTCAGCCTCAGGGAATCCACCACCGCGTCCTCAAGTATGAGTATACGTGTCCCGTCATTGACCCAGCTGTAGAGCCACTCTGCGTCCTGGTTCTGCGGCGCGAGGCACCCATCTGTCCAGTTATCAATTCTGCCGTTCCACCAGACACCCTGCCATTCCCGAGGGTTCGGATACCCGTGAATAAGTATCGCGCCACCGAGGGGGGTGTTTTGTGGCGGGATTTGCCCCCCTTTTTTCGCCCGAACTATCTCGTCATATGTCGCTCGGCCTATCCTTCCCTCGGCAAGGGCTCTCTCCGCATCTCGTATCCCCGGATAGTCTATGAGCACGGGCCAGGGAAAACGGCTCTGTGTTCTTTTGTAAAGCCTGTAAAGGCCGCAGGGCACCCTTTCGTCTCCCTTTCTGGTTTTCGGGCCAAGGTAGAGCGAATCTCCCCCTGAGAACAGGAAAGCCCTCAGAATCTCGCCATCCTCAAAGGCCAGCATGAGGTTTATTGACAGAACTGCCAGCACAGCCTTTTCCTCCCCGGCTATCTCATCCCAGGAGGAGTCCGACACCACCACCATTCCCGAAAACTCGCCGTGTGGCGAAGGGATGCTTATGGCCAGAGATGCTCCAAGGAGAGCGGAAACCATCACGCCCAGATTATAAACCGCGGAGCGGTGCCGGAGCCTGCACCCTCCCTGTTCTTTGATTGACAACGATTACCCGGATCGGAGGCCTCCGGAAACCCCCTTTTCCGGCGCGCGTGGCCCGGACACGATCTCGCAAGTGCCGTAACGGCAAGGGCTTTGGCCAAAGGACTTGACCGGCGCGGACATGGCCTCTTTGTCCTTATCTGATGGCCCTCTCAGCGCGCTTGAACCGGGAAAGTGGCTCATCACATAATAACGCCGCACTGAGATGGCTAGCCAAAAGAGAAAGAAGCATGTTTCCAGAAAGGCAAGATTCCCGCTCGTAAGCGAGAACGCCATGCGTGTCCTTGAGAACAGGTATCTGCTCAAGGACGAGGAGGGAAAGGTCAAGGAAACTCCGGAGGGGATGTTTCTCCGGGTGGCGAAGGCTGTTGCCGAACCCGAGGACGACAGGAACAAGTGGACAGACGCCTTCTTTGATCTGCTCCTGTCAATGCGCTTTCTGCCCAACTCTCCAACCCTGATGAACGCGGGCACTCCTCTTGGCCAGCTCTCCGCGTGTTTCGTTCTGCCGGTTGATGACAGCATGGAGGGCATATTTGAGACCCTGAAGGAGACAGCAAAGATACACCAATCTGGCGGCGGGACCGGCTTTTCTTTTTCCAGGCTCAGACCCAAAGGCGATCTGGTGCGGAGCACGATGGGCGTCGCATCAGGCCCCATCTCCTTCATGCGGGTTTATGACTCCGCGACAGAGGCCGTGAAGCAGGGCGGCCGGAGGCGCGGCGCGAACATGGGGATTCTCAGGGTTGATCACCCGGACATCCTTGAGTTCATAACCTGCAAGGACAAGGAGGGCGAGATCCCGAACTTCAACATATCTGTGGCCGTCACTGACCGTTTCATGAAGGCGGTCCAAGAGGACAGGGAATACGCTTTGATAAACCCCAGGACAGGCAAAAGCGCTGGGCGATTGCCCGCCAGGGATGTCTTCGCGAAGATAGTCCACCAGGCCTGGAAGAACGGCGAGCCGGGCGTCATCTTCATTGACGAGATAAACAGGCGGCACCCGATTGATCCGGAGGTAGGGGTGATAGAGAGCACGAACCCATGCGGAGAACAACCTCTCCTTCCCTACGAGTCGTGCAATCTTGGCTCGGTCAATCTCTCAAAATTCTTCAAGGGGCCTGACCCCTGGTTCATAACCCACAACAGGCCCGCGTCCTGGGACGAGGCAAAAGCACTTGTTGATTGGGAAGCCCTCGGCCAGACCACTGATCTCGCGGTTCGTTTCCTGGACAATGTCATAGATGTCAACTCCTTTCCACTTCCGAAGATAAAGGAGACGACCCTATCCAACAGGAAGATAGGTCTTGGCGTCATGGGTTTCGCGGACCTGCTCATCCTCACGGGTATCCCGCATTCGTCCGTGGAGGCCGTCAGGGCCAGCGAGTATCTGA
>CBFGJU010000338.1:0-8002 GCA_965649155.1 Caldifarciminota bacterium
TTTACACGCTCAAGGAGACGCCATCCGAGGCCGAGACGCAAAGCCACAGGTTTCTCCTGCGCGGAGGCTATATCCAGCAGATAGCCTCTGGGGTCTACGCGTTCCTGCCCCTGGGCTGGCGCGTTATAAAGAAAATTTACAGGATAATCCAGGAAGAGATGGACAGGATAGGTGGCCAGGAGATATTCATGCCCTCGTTGAACCCTGCCTCTCTGTGGGAGGAGTCCGGACGCTGGGCCGCGTTCGGCGATGACATGTTCAGGCTGAAGGACAGGAAGGGCCGGGATTACGCTCTTGCTCCCACCCACGAGGAGGTCGTCTCGGAGATCGCGCGCAAGCACATAAAATCTCACCGGGACCTTCCGCAGATATGGTATCAGGTGCAGAACAAGTTCAGGGACGAACCGAGGCCACGAGGCGGCCTCCTGCGGGTTCGGGAATTCCTGATGAAGGACAGCTACACCCTGGACTCATCCTGGGAAGGGCTTGATCGCGCCTACGAGCTACACAGGCAGGCCTACAGGGCGATCTTTTCCCGTTGTGGCCTGCCATTTGTTGAGGTTCTCGCTTCGTCAGGGGTCATGGGCGGGACAGGCTCGGAGGAGTTCATGGTTCTCGCGGAGTCCGGAGAGGACACACTTGCCCTTTGCGAGTCCTGCGGATACGCCGCGAACCTTGATGTGGCGAAGGGAATCCCGGTGCCGGAGAGACCCAGGAGCCCCTATGATAAACGCAAGAGGGTTCATACCCCAGGTGTGAGGACAGCCGAGGAGGTCGCGGGATTCCTGGGCGTGGACACGAGTCTGATAATAAAGACCCTTGTCTATTATGTCGGTGATACCCCCTATGTCATTCTGGTCAGGGGAGACCAGGAGCTTTCTGATCTGAAGCTGGCAAAGGAGCTCGGGGGGACACCCCTCCTCGGCCTTCCAGAGGAGGTCAGGGAGATTTTCGGCGCGGACATAGGCTTTGTCGGCCCCGTGGAGATAAAGGGCAAGATAGGTGGCATCATAGCTGACGAGAGCGTAAGGGCGGTGGAAAAGGGCGTGGTCGGGGCGAACGAGAATGACTATCACATCGTTGGCGTCACGCCAGGACAGGATTTCAAGGTGGACAGGTTCGCTGATCTCAGAGTTGTCAGGGATGGCGACACCTGTTCCTGCGGCGCGCGCCTTCGCCTGAAGACCGCTATTGAGGTCGGACACATCTTCAAGCTCGGGACAAAGTATTCGGAGTCCATGGGGGTGAATTTCGCGGATGCCAACGGTAGCCTCAGGCCAGTGATAATGGGTTCATACGGCATAGGCCTGGGCAGGATAATGACCGCGGCCGCTGAGGCCCTCTCGGACGAACGCGGGCTTTGCTGGCCCAGGTCAATAGCTCCTTTTGAGGCCGCTGTCCTCAATATCAGCGGAAAGGAGTTTATCGGGGAAGCGGAGAAGCTTTATAATATGCTCGTCCAGGCTGGTTTGGATGTTATACTGGACGACAGGGATGAGACCCCCGGCTTCAAGTTCAGAGACGCGGAGCTCGTGGGTTTCCCCCTCATTGTCGTTGTTGGCGAAAGAAAGATGAAGGAGGGAAAGGTGGAGGTTCAGGTCAGGAGAACCGGGGAAAGGGTTGATTTTGGACTGGACGAGGCCGTGGAGGGAATAAGAAAGCTGTTGGAGAGGATACCTTGAAAGACAGGTTGGAAAATATGATTGAGGAAATGGCCGCGGACATGGGGCTTACCCTGGTTGCTTTTGAACAGGGCCATGGTTTCATCAGGGTCTTCGTTGATGGCGACCGCGGCGTCAGCGTGGAGGAGTGCGCGTCCCTGTCCAGGCGAATCTCAAGGTCCCTGGATGAGGAAGGCCTCGCCCCTCAGCGGCCATTCGCCCTTGAGGTTTCTTCCCCCGGCCTGGATAGGGTCCTGAAGACCCCGCGCGAGAGGGCGTGGGCCGTGGGCAAAAGGGTGAAGGCGATCACCACCGAGGGCCGCGTGTTGCTTGGGAAATTGATCGCCTCATCGGCTGATGAGATAAACCTTGATGGGGAGGTTATCAGCCTGGCCGAACTGAGCAGGCTGGCCCTCGCGGAAACGGAGAAATGAAAAGGCTTTTGACTCTTGAATCCAACCTCGCCCCGTGGCGAGATTATGGGGGGTTTGCGAAATGAAATTGCCCTTGCTGGACTATGTAGCGGACATACACACGAAACGAAAGATCTCGCGCGATCTGGTCGTGGCTGTCCTTCGGGACTCCATAGCCAAAGCCCTTTCCAGGACATACCCCGGTTGCAACATCGTGGTGGATATAGACCTGAAAAAGGGACAGATAGACATCAATATTGAGAGGAAGGTCGTGGAGGATGTGGCCAAAGCAACGATGGAATTCCGCCTCGCGCAGGATGAGTCCGAAGAACCCACGGAACCGTGCTTCATATCCCTGGAGGAGGCCAGAAAATACTCGGATAGCGCCATACCCGGCGGGGTCGTCCAGATACCGGTCCCATTTGAGTCCCTGGATAGGAGCACCGTGTATCGCATAAAGAACATCTTCACCCAGCGAGTAAGGGAAGCGGTAAAATACAATGTCTTCAAAGAGTTCCAGTCAAGGGTCGGCGAGATAGAGATAGTTGATGTTCAGAAGGTTGACCCGAAGCAGGGCGTCTTCGTGACTCTGAGGCCAAAGCTGGGAGCGGTTGCGCGCGCGGAGGGCATAATTCCCCCAGAGGAACAGATACCCGGTGAGCGCTACAGGCAAGGAACGAGCATGAAAGCCCTCATCCTCTCGGTTGGCGGGGATGAGGAGGGCCAGCGCGGCCAGATAATCCTTTCCCGGGCCCACAATGACTTCCTGAGGCGGTTCCTTGAGCAGGAGATAAGCGAGATAATGGAAGGCATGATAGAGATAAAGGCCGTCGCGAGGATACCCGGCAAACGCTCAAAGGTCGCTGTCAGGTCAAAGGACCCGATGGTTGACCCTGTTGGCGCGTGCGTTGGCCACAAAGGAACACGCATATCCAAGATAACGAAGATGATAGGCGGGGAGAGGATAGACATAATAAAATGGGAACCAGACCCGGTTCGCCTCTGCTTCAACGCCCTTTCACCGGTTGTTCCCCTGGCAGTTTATCCGGAAGGGGAACGGATGGTGGCCGTGGTTAGCGAAGAGGATATTGAATCAGCGAAGGGCGAGGAGGGCGCGAATGCCAAGCTCGCCTCAAGCCTCATGGGCAAGCGGGTGGACATCATACTGAGAAAGGACTACAAGCGCATCCCTGGCGTTGTCACCCTCCTTGACCTGGAAAAGAAGCTCCCCAGGAATATGATAACCCTTCTAAGAAACCGAGGACTGACCTCTTTTACATCAACCCCGACCCTGGCCCTTTTGCACTCTGTTGTTGGCATGGACGAGAAGAGTTCCCTGAAGATACTTGAAGTAATAGAAGACATGCTTGAATCCGGGGAGGCTAAGTGAGCAAGAAAAAAGGCCCCAAGAAGGTAAAGGAGGTAGCAACCGAGCTGGGGCTTTCCGCCTCCGCCGTCATATCCATGCTCGTGAATCTTGGCTACGATGTGAAATCGCCGCAGGGAAAGGTCAACAAGGAGATGGAGGATGCTCTGAGGGAACGCCTCAGGAGCGAAAGGGCCGCGTTTGCCTCCGACCTTGAACGCAAGAAGAAGATACACGGCGGCCAACCCCCAAGGAAACCCACTGAGGAAAAGCCCAGGTCCAGGCACAGCTTCCAGAAGGGACGATATTCGGGAGAAAAGAGGCGCGCCCGCAAGAAACAGAGGGAGGCCGAGAGGGTTGAAAGAGTAAGGACAACAACCGAGGAACCCGAAGTGTTGGTTCTCCCGGGAGCCGTTTCCGTGGGTGAACTCTCCGCCATGATGGGACAGCCTTCCGGCGAGCTCATCCTGAAATTAATGTCAATGGGCGTCCTGGCAACCGTCAACCAGACCCTTGACCCTGAGACCGTTGAGGCTGTCGCCGCGGAGTTCGGCATAAGGGTTGAATTTGTTGAACCGAGAACAACTGCGGAGGAATCCGGCGCAGAGCTTGAGCTCACCGAGCCAAAACCGCCGGTAATCGCCATCCTGGGGCATGTTGACCACGGAAAGACCACCCTGCTTGATTTCATAAGAAAGGCCGCTGTCGCCAAGAGCGAGGCCGGCGGCATAACACAGCATATAGGCGCATATACCACCGAACACGACGGCTACAGGATAACCTTCATAGACACCCCGGGCCACGCCGCTTTCACAACCATAAGGGCAAGGGGCGCTCAGGGCGCGGATATAGCGGTTCTCGTTGTAGCGGCGAACGAGGGTGTCCAGGAACAAACCAGAGAGGCCCTTGCTCACATAAGGCTCGCGGGTTGCCCGGTAATAGTTGCCATAACAAAGATAGACCTTCCTAACGCTGATCCCGAAAGGGTCAAGCGTGAGCTCAGCAAGGAAAACCTTATACCGGAGGACTGGGGCGGTAACACCATAATGGTCCCGGTTTCCGCGAAAACCGGCCAGGGCGTTGATGTTCTGCTGGATAGCATCCTGGTAAAGGCAGAGGAGATGAAGCTGAGGACGACCAGCCAGGGTCCAGCAGAGGGTGTTGTCCTTGAGGCAAAGCTGGAGAGGGGATTGGGGCCTGTCGCGACCGTTCTCATCCAGAGGGGAACACTGCACACGGGCGACGCTGTTGTGATTGGCACGGTTCACGGCAAAGTCAGGGCTTTGTATAACGAGTGGGGCAAGAGGGTAAAAAAGGCCGGACCATCTGATCCCGTTGTCCTGCAGGGCCTATCTGATGTTCCAAAGGCCGGAGACATACTCCAGGTTGTCCATGATGAGAAGGAAGCGAGGTCAATAGCCGAGACCCGCGCGGTTGCGAAGCGCCACGCGATGGTCAGGGGTGAGATGAGCCTCCTTGTCCAGAGACTCAAAGAAAAACCAGAGGGCGAGAGGGCACGCCTGCACCTTGTCATAAAGGCAGATGCCCAGGGTTCCCTGGAGGCCATAACCGGGATACTGCCATCCCTTTCCAGGGAGGATGTTGAGGTTGAGGTTGTCTACGCCGGGGTTGGAGTGGTGACAGAAGCCGATGTTGCTCTCGCGGAGACAGTCGGCGGAATGGTCGTTGCGTTCGGAACATCAGTGGACGCGGCCGCGAGGGCAAAATCCAAGGAAACCAGGATTCCCATAAAGGTCTATAACATAATATACGAGCTCCTTGAAGACCTCTCTGTCCTGGTAAAGGGCATGGTTGAGCCGCAGGTTGTTGAACGGGCGCTCGGCTCCGCAAGGGTTCTCAAGACATTCAGGGTCTCAGGAGGCTCCGTTGCCGGCTGTGTGGTGGAAAGGGGCTCAATAGCCCGTGACGCGCGGGTCAGGGTTCTCCGGGACGGCGAGAAGATATGGGACGGCGCGGTTTTCTCCCTCAAGCATTTCCAGGATGATGTCAGGGAGGTCAGGGAGGGCGAAGAGTGCGGTATAAGGCTTGCGGGTTTTGACAAATTCAAGGAAGGCGACCTGCTTGAGTTCTACAGGGTGGAGGAAATCAGGGAAGAGTAGTTCCGGTTGTTGGTTAAAACCTGCCGGACGCCGGACAGCGACTCTTGCTATCCGTTTCCTGGCTATAATTGAAGGGCCGGGAATCAAAACCCTATAATCTGCAACTTTCAAAACCGGAATTCTTCGCGGGATGAGAAACGCCATCATTTTCATCGGGATTGTCGCGGCCATCCGCGTGGTCGTGGCCTTGTTTTATCCCCTGCTACCGGATGAGGCATACTACTGGTCATGGTCAAGGCAGATAGCCGCAGGTTATTTCGATCACCCGCCAATGGTCGCCTGGCTGGTAAGGGCAGGAGTCCTGATCCTCGGAAATTCGCACATAGGGGTTAGGCTCTTGTTCGTGATGCTCTCCGCGGCAACAGGGCTGTTGACCTACATGCTGATAAGGGAGCTTTCGGACGAACGCCAGGGATTCCACGGGCTTTTGGCCGGGACCGGCGCTTTGCTTCTGGGCGTTGGTGGACTTCTCGCTGTTCCTGATGTGCCGCTGATCTTCTTCTGGGCACTGGGGCTATATGCGGGGATAAAGGCACTTGAAAAACCAATCTGGTGGATAATATATGGTGTCGCGCTGGGCGGAGCCATGCTCTCAAAGTATAGCGGAATATTCCTTATAGGGGTTCCCCTAGCATACATCTTCACGCGAAGAGGTTTCCTCGCTAGCGGTTTCTGGTGGATGGGATTGACATTGGCTATCCTGATGTTTCTACCCAACATCATCTGGAACGCCGGGCACGGCTGGGTCTCATTCGGATACCAGCTGGGCCACGGCCTCGGGAAACCCTGGAACCCCTCGGGGCTGGTGAAATATATCATGGACGCGGCTTTGGTGAACAGCCTCCTGCCGTTCGTGTTCCTGATATGGGGAGCTATAAGGGCTGGAAAGAGGCTAAGGGAACCCAACATCCTCGCGCTCACGCTGTCATTCCTCGTGCCATTTGTCCTCTTCTGGGTCGCGAGCGCAAGGGGACCAGCCGAGGCAAACTGGCCAGCACCAGCATACCTTAGCCTGGTCATCCTGGGCACGATCGGCCTCGGAGAATCAACGAGGGCGTGGCCGTGGAAGGTATCAGTAGGTTTCGGGTTAGCCATAGTGGCGCTGGTTTACCTTCAAGCGATCTATCCTTTTCTCCGGATAAAAGGGGATCCGACGGAAAACGCGCGGGGTTGGCGAGAGCTGGCGGCCTGCGTCCAGACCGCGAGAGGGAAATATCCAGATGTCCCCGTTGCCGCGCCGCGCTATCAGGAGGCCGCGGAGCTGTCTTTTTATCTGCCGGGCAATCCGTTGGTGAAGGTGGCGAACCCCGAGGGAAGGCCGAACCAGTTGACTCTGGCATATCCGGCAGATACAGGGGAGAACTTCCTCTTTGTTGGCGAACCAAAATGGTTTCTGGAAACCACTCAGATTCTTGAATGCAAGGGCGCGAGGCATTATAATATCTATCTCGCAAAAGGATATTTATGCAAGCGTTGATCCTGTTGATCCTGTGCTCGTATGACTCCGGGGTCTTCCGGGTTCACGAGATTGAAATTCAGAACCACAACATCTTTGAGACCAGGGGTTTCCCTGGCAACCTTATATCTTTGCTACACATCCCCACAACCGAATCAACCATAAGGGGGCTTTTGACATTCAGGGAAGGGGACATAGTGAACACGGATGTGCTGGAGGAAAATGAACGCAGGATCAGAGGAATGGGGATCTTCAACCGCGTTTGGATTGAGAGGCTCCGTGAGGGAGACACGACAATAGTCTGGGTCGGGACATGGGACCTCTGGTCAACATCCGTCTATCTTGACCTTTCAAGAGAAGGAGGAATACAAAGGTTTGGCATTGGCCTCTCGGAGCACAATTTCCTGGGCATGGCAAAGGGGGTCTCGGCAATATACCAGAAAGATTACGAGAGAAACTACTGGGAAGCCTGTTACAATGACCTGAATTTCTTCAACCGCGGGCTTGAGGCGGAGCTATCGTTGCAACTCAGATCCGACGGACAACTTGCAAAGGCTGGGGTGAGCAAGCCATTCAGGGTGGTGGAGGAGGTCTGGTCATGGGGCATCTCCGGGGTCATTGACTCAAGCAGTCTGCGCACCTACTCCGAGGGAAACGCCGTTGATTCAGAGAATTTCTGCGTTTGGCGGGCAGGGACCAGGTTCTCAAGGAACCTCGCGCGCGACAGGATACTCGCGCCTTTCTTTGACATAAAATACTGGAGGAGAACGGGCCTGGACAGTGTCAGCATGAGGGGAGCGGGCGCGGGACTGATATACGAGAGGAGAAACTATTTCAAGACAAAGAAGCTGAACGGGTTTGGTTACGACGAGGACTTTCTGCTCGGCCCCTTGATGACCGGGGGCGCGTGGGCATACATTGAGGGATGGGGAGCTGAGATAGGCCTGTCCGCTGGCTGGCACCTCGGGGAGATGGTTTTCTTGGAT
>CBFGJU010000339.1:0-7774 GCA_965649155.1 Caldifarciminota bacterium
GGAGCCGTAGTTTGCGTAATACTTTGTTCCGTCGGAATGGTTTTTGCTCGTTATGTCAAGGGTTATCCGGGAGCTGTCCAGCACCACGCCAAGGAGGAAATCCTTTGAGAAATAGACCAGCTCGTCGGTGTCCTCGGAGATGTTGTAGTCTATGTAGAACCTGTCCCAGCTGATGTTGACATTGATTATGCCGCTTCTGAAGGTATCCACGCGCATCCTGGCGTCCTGAGGCAGGCTGTGCGCCGCGTCATAAAGGAAGGCCAGGTATTTCTTGACAGTGTCGGGCTTGTTCAGGGTTGGGGGGTCTGATGCCACCAGCGTGAAGGCTATTATCCCTAGCATCTCTTTGCTCCTTGGTTGTGGCGGGAATTATAGCCTTGACGCTGACGCGGGATCAACAGTGCGCCTCATGCCACACCCAATTTCGCGTCCTCCAGTGTCTCGGCTATCTCGGCCATGATGCTGGGCACGGTCGTTATCCCGTGAACCCTGCCGACATTCGCTCCCGCGAAGATCAGTCCGTCAGTGGTGTTGCCCAGCTTTGAGGTGACCAGAGCGTCGGCTATGCAATACGGGGTGTTCTTCGGGTCGCAGGTGATTATGCAGTGATAAGGACAGCGCACCGGCCTTCTCTCCCCGGCCTCCATGGCCGACAGAAACGGGTTGGTTATCGCCCTGGCGGGCATTCCAACGGGGCTTGATGTGATGACGGTGGTCTCGGCGTTGATGTAGGCCTCCTTGAACTCAGGCGAGGCGTCGCATTCCTCGGTGGCAACGAACCTGGTCGCCATCTGCACTCCAGCCGCGCCCATGCGCATGAACCTCGCTACATCGTGTCCGTCCCATATGCCGCCGGCCGCGAAAACGGGAATTCGGCCGAAAGGCTCAACCGCTGATATTACATCAGGCAATATTCTTTCCAGCGAGTAGTCCGGATCCCCTATCTGATCAGGCTTGAATCCCAGGTGGCCGCCGGCAAGCGGCCCCTCAACGACGAATGCGTCCGGGATATAGTTGTAATCCCTCTGCCACCTCCTGGCTATGAGCGAGGCGGCCTTTCCGGATGACACTATGGGCACCAGGGCAGTCGCGCTCTCCGGGTAGTCAGATTTTATGCCGGGAAGGTTGAGTGGCAATCCCGCGCCGGAGATTATGAGGTCAGCCCTCGCCTCTATGGCAGAGCGCACCAGGTCATCGTAGTAGCACATCGCGGCCATGATGTTGGCCCCGATGACGCCCCCGCGGGAAAGCCCCTTTGCTCTCGTTATTTCAACCGAGAGCGCGGCCGGGTCAGCCTTGTTGGCTCTGGTCCCGAGGGACAACGCTTCCATCATTCCGATTCCGGCCGCGGCTACGACACCCACCCCGCCAGCTATTGCCACAGCTGAGGCCAGGCCTGAGAGCGATACCCCAACTCCCATGCCGCCCTGAATCAGAGGAAAGTCAAACTCGTGTTCTCCTATGCTTATTTTGAACCTTTCCATATAATAAAAGAATTATAATGCCAGAGTGTCTGGTATTTCAATCACGGCGTTCGCCCGGAACCAATATAGAGCGTGGACAGATCCGTAAGGGACTAAAAGCCTGGGCCGGACCCGGATGGGGCCTGGATTGGGTTTTAACCTGTCCGGTTCGTGCTTTCCGGCCCGATGAATGCAGGCTAAAAGCCCCGCGCGGGCAAAAATTGTCCTCCGAGGACTTGCAGGCCATCATGGATCAGGCCCTGTTTTTGGGATGTGGGGTTATGTGAGATCTCAGAGAACCTGCGCGAATTGAAAACCCTCTCCTGATGAGGGATTTATGGATGAGCCTGGCCTCGTCCCTGGGCAGGCACAGGGGCCTGCCCCTACTTTTTAGACCTTCGGTTCTGTCCGGGAGGGATCTCGCGCGGAAAACCTGTTTAATCACGAGAATGGATATATTTGCCCCTCCTCGGCCCCCTGAGGCATAATTTCTCAATGGAAGATAAAACCATAACATACGAGGCCATAGGTGTGATACACAGCCCCTTCAAGGAACCGGATTTAGCCCCGATCCAGCCCACGGCCGCGCCGGAGGCCGAGGGGACAGTTGAGGTCTTTCCTGAGTTCGCGGAAGGGCTTTCGGGTTTGGGTGATTTCTCGCACATAGTTCTGGTCTACCATCTTCACCTGTCAAAAAAGGCAAGCCTGAAGGTCAAGCCCCACATGCAGGACACCGAGAAGGGCGTCTTCGCGACCAGGTCCCCGGCTAGGCCCAATCCCATAGGCATATCGGTTGTCCGGCTGGTAAGCCTGGAGGGAAACACCATCCGGATAAAGGGCGTGGATATGGTTGACGGGACTCCCCTCCTGGACATCAAGCCTCTTGTTTCGGAGCCTGACGCGAGAGAGGGGAGAAAGCCGGCCGCTTCGGACAGAACCTGAAAAAGCCCGTGTAACCAAAGATGGCGGGAAGTTTCCGCGAGAACGAATCTTTGCCCGGTGGAGAATCCCCGCTATCCCCTCCTCAAGACCCTCTTGAACCCGTATTTTATATAGTTCGCGACCACGCGCGGGCTTTTCGCTTCCCGGATCATTCTCCAGATGTAGCCGGGCCTCGTGTAGTATCTTTTGAGTGCTCTGTCCCGCCAGGCCTTTATCTCTTCAAGCGAGAGGTGCTCTGTCCTGGCCGCGGGCGTCCCGTGGCCCAGGCCCGTGAGTTCCCGGTGAACGAGAAGCCCCTTATCTTTTACCATTTCATAAAGCGGTGTGCCAGGGAACGGAACCGCTATATGCATCTCAAGGTAATCCCCGTCCAGTTCCATCGCGAACGCGAGGGTCTCCTCCAGGTCGTTCCAGTCTTCCCACGGAAAACCCACTATAAAAAAGACATATGTGGCGAAACCCAGCTCCTTTGCCAGAGCAACCGCCCTGCGCGCGTCCTCCTTTGTGTGGCCCTTTTGCATGAGCTCAAGGGAACGCTCCGATCCGGATTCTATGCCGAAAGCCACCAGCCAGCCCCCGGCCTTTCTGATCCACTCGGCCCGCTCACGGTCAAATGTGTCAACCCTTGAGTTGAAAGCGAAGTTTATCTTCAGGCCGCGATCAATTATTGCCTTGCACACATCAATTGTCCACTTTCTGTGCATGGTGAATGTGTCCGCCCTGGTGAAGAAATTGCGGATGCCGTGGCGCTCAACGCATTCGGCCATTTCATCCGAGAGGCTTTCGGGGCTTCTCAGCCTGAGCCGTGTCCCGGAGAGCACCGGCGCCAGGCAATATATGCACCTGTGCGGACAGCCCCTTCCGGTCTGGATGGTGGTCTGAGGCTCGCCGGTGTCCGGCCGGACATAGAGCTCGTTTCGGATCAGGTGTCTGGCTGGAAAGGGAAGGCTGTCCAGGTCATCTATTATGGGTTCCTCCCTGGAGAGAAATATCTCGCCGTTCTTCCTGAACGAGACCCCCGGAACCTCGCGCCAATTGGGTTCGCTGGCCATTTTCCCCATTGTCAGCTCGTATTCGCCTCGGAGAACGAAATCAAGAAAAGGAAAACCCGCGAGAAGCTCCCTGTCCTCGGCCTCTGCCTCAGCGCCCTTTATCCCGACCAGGAGTCCTGGAATCTGGCCCTTCAACCTCTCAAGCCAATCCAGGTCCTTCTTGAGGCTGAAGGATGTCGTTGAAGCCAGAGCGATGTCCGGGCGAAATTCCAGCGCATCGGAAACGGGGTCGCCACCCTCAACAGGGTAATCCCTGACGAGAACCTCAAGGCCCGCGCTCTCAAGATCAGCGGCTATGTAAGCCAGGTCAAGGGGCATCCGGGCCGTGGTCGCGGTCAGGTCCTCAACAGGAACCTGGCACCTGTCCTCTCCTCTGATATATAGGCCGGTTGGCGGATTGAACAGGAAGGCCCTTTTCATTTCAGTCGCTCGTTTCTCGTTCACGGCACATACTCCCTTGCTATTATCCCGTATGGCGTTCGGGGGTATTTCCTGACCAGGATCATCAGGAATCCCCCGGCCTCGTTCTTTTTGCCCATTTTCATTGAGAGCTTCCACGCCCTGAAGGCGGCCTCGGCTCCCGGAAGCCCCCCTTCATCGGCAATCCTTCCGTAGAGTGCCAGGGCTTCCTCGGGTTTTCCGGAGGCCTCGGTCGCCCTGGCCCTGAGAACGCCAAAGTAGGCCGCTATAACGGTGTCCGGCGCGACCGCGGAGAGAACCCAGTCGTTGTTCCCGGCCTCAAGCTTCTGAAGAGCCTGGAAATAGGCCGGCCAGTTCTCGCTTCCGGCGCATATCTCCAGCCAGACCAGGGCCTCGGTTGCCCTCTCGTCCCTTGAATACAACGCCACGAACCTCTTCAGGGTGTCCTGCGCCCAGTCCTGTCCCATGAAAAGCCCTGTCTTGCCGGAGAAGTATAACCTGTCCGGCGGGCTCATCTCCCCAGCAAGTGCCAGCGCGTCCTCAAACATTCCCATCCGTATGAGCGCCTCGGCCTTCTCTGTGGCATTGCCAGACAGGCCCACTGCCTTCTCCGGTTGGTTATACGCGCCGAGATAAAGCCCCGCGAGCCTGGTCTCCCTGAGGGTTTCGTCCTCTATGGCTTTGTAGCTGGCCTCGGCCTCTTTGTATCTTTTGGACGCGGCGAGGCAATCGCCGGCCAGCGCGTTATACCTGTCTCCCCGCTCCTTCACCCCTTCAAGGAGCTTCATTGCCGCGGCCGTTTTCCCATCCGCGAGGGCCTTTTCCGCCGCATCCATGAGCCTGCTGTCTCCCGAAGCCCATTGCCCGGCCGTTTCCCAGTCCCCCGCCTGTATTGCAATATCATAGCAGACCAGCTCCAGCCAATCCGGGTGCGGATTTCCCGCCATCCAATCCGAGAGGCTTTGGATCACGGATGGGTCTTTTTTTGAGAGGGACCTGATCTCGTCGGAAAGCCAATATTTCAGCCCTGGTTCGGAAGAGCACGCGAACAGCTCCACTTTTGCCCTTTTGGTGTCTCCCTTTGAGGCGTAATAGGAATAGAACTCCCTCGCGAATGCCTGCGAATCCTTCAGGCTCTTGCGGGCCTCGGTCAGGAGCTTTATGCCCCTCTCCTCCTGGTCGTGGTGCCTGAAGAAATAGAAGAGCCTGTAGAACTCGTCTTTCGTGTTTATTTCCTTTCCAAGCGAGACCGCAAGCTTCAACGCTTCATCACCCTTTCCAAGCCCAAGCAGTGCCCTGATCCTGAGCTCTCTGAGCCCGGTGTCAGATGGGTTTTCCGCCAGAGCGCTGTCTATGACCGAAAGGGCCTTGCTGAACTCCCCCCTGTCCAAGAGGCTCGCCGCGCCGTAATAGGATTGGTATGCTATGAGAAGGAGCAGGTGCATTCCTCAGGGCTCCACGGGTTTCTTGCTCCCCTTTCTTGGTGGAATGTATATTTCTCTGATCATCATGAGCGCGACGATCCCAAGACCCGCTGTGAGGACCGCTCCAACAAGGCCTTCCGCGCCCGATAGCAGTGGATCGCCCGGCAGGATGTATGACAAAGAGCCATCCAGGACATCCAGTATGATAAGCGCGACCGCTGGCGCCAGGACAGTCCTGGCCGTGGTGTAGAGCCATGCCATCAGACTGCCCCATCCCCAAGCGAAAGCCAGGTAAACCGGTATTCCGAACCAAGAACCATATGGGTTCCTGAGAAACAGAAACGGCACAAGGGCCACGGCCCAGAAACCGGCCACGATGAGCACGGTGATCCTCTTGCCGAACCTCTCCGAGAGCAATTCCAGCGGGTATGCCCTGAAGCCGATCTCGGTTAGTATGGCCACCGGCAGAAAGACGAGAAGTCCCACGGAGGCGGACATTCCCAGCCTTGCCCAGAAGAAACCCCAGATGTCCGCGGGGACATCCTGGCCCGCGACAGATAGCTCCTCAACCAGCCTGGAAAGCGACGGATCAAACCTGACCAGTCCAGCAAGCAGTGGAATCCCGTGGCCGGCTGTAACTGCTATTATCGGTATGGCGAGCGCAAGGGGCCAGAACCTGAGCCGGCCGGGCAATAGCCCCAGCTCCGGGAACATCCTCCTGAAACCCCTGTGCTCCACTATCCACTTGAAACCCAGCGCAAGGAATCCTGGAACGGTGTATATGGCGAGCCTCATGAACTCGTAGGAGCCAGAGCTCCCTCCGCCCCTTGCCCAAACGAACGCGATGAAACCCCAGACCAACAGCAGGGAGGCTATGAGATACGGTTGCCAGAGCCAGATCATAGTTATCAGTTGTCAGTTGTTAGTTCCTGGTTGTTGATTAAAACCAGGAGCAAGGAGCCGGGCTTCATTTTCTCCCTGGCCTCACGAGCATGAGCATTATCTTTCCGTTCAGCAGGGGCGGGGACTCCACCTTTGACACATCATCCAGCATTTCCGCTATCCTGAACAATATCTCCTTGTATTCCTCGGAGTGGACTATCTCCCTGCCCCTGAAGATGAGCCTGAACCGGACCTTGTGCCCTTCCTCAAGGAATTCCCTGGCCTTTTTCATCTTCACCCCGAGGTCGTGCTCGGATATGTTCGGCCGAAGGCTTATCTCCTTGACCTCGGACGAGTGGCCCTTTGACTCCCTCTGCTTCTTCTTTTCCTGGTAGATGAACTTCCCGTAGTCCATTACCTTGCAGACCGGCGGCGTCGCGGTGGGCGCGACCTCAACCAGGTCAAGGTTCCGTGAATAGGCAAGGTCCAGGGCCTCTCGGATGCCCATCGTGCCAAGGGCCTTTCCGCTCTCGTCTATGACTGCGACCTCCTTTGAGGTTATCTCCTCGTTTATCCTGTACTTCGCGCCTATGTTCTTCGCTGGCGTTCTTGGTGGTCTTCTCATCTATACTTAACTCCTTTTAAGGTTTTTGGGTTTCTTGTTGGCATCTCATTCTACCCCCATAGGCCTGTAGAAAACCCTCTCAATCTCATACTCTCCCTCTGTCCAGATGGAAAGAAGCTGATTCGCGGCCCTCGCCGAGAAGCATGGATAAATGGAGTGCAAGGGTGGCCCCAGCGCGGGAACGAGGGCTATTTTGTTCCCAGGGCCAAAGGTGGCTTTTGAATGCCGGGAAGCCAGGAGGGTATCGTTGAAAGAGTAGGCGTCAAGGTAGTTCTCGTAGGCATAGTAGGCGGGTTTGGGGGTGTAGTGCGGGTAGGTCGCGGTGGATTCCGAGATCACGCCCCAGGTCGCGAACTCATACGCGTAGTCATACATGGAAGCGAAATACTCCACGCCCTCTATGTTGAAGCTGGCATCGTTGAAGTAACGCCTGAAGCAGTCCATGTAATGCACGAGCCTCCATGCCTGCCGGGCGCGGCTGGAATCCTGTTCGTTCAGGTTCTCGTTGTCTTTAACCGTCACCCCGCCTATTTCCGAGATCCAGACCTTCTTGTTGTTCGCGCCAAAGCCCTGGTGCATGGCCTTCAGGGTATCCAGGATGGTCTTCAAGGTATCATAGGGGTCCCACCAGTCCTCGCCCTCGGTTCCGAAGAGGTCTCTTCCCATGTAGAGGTGGTAGTCAACCAGGTCTATGTATTGCCAGCCACCCGCGGTGAAGGAGCGGGTCCACCACCCTTTAAGCGTCAGGGTGTCCCCGTTGGCCCTGATCAGGTATGGAAAGTAAAACTGATCTATGCCTGTCCAATCAACGCACTCCTGCGTTGCCCTGTAGGTTCCGCTAAAAAAGATGTTGAACGCCGTCGCCCCCGGCATGAACATGATCGTGTCCCGATAGCTACCCAACCTCATCCCGCTGTCAATCGCGGGACAGATCACCTGTGCCATGTATTCCGGTCCCCAGAACAC
>CBFGJU010000340.1:0-7680 GCA_965649155.1 Caldifarciminota bacterium
CATGTTCTTCCTGACATAGTCCTCGTTAAGCTCGCGGTATGAGCTTATCTCGCCGTCCTCCTGGACAAAGGCCTTGACTATCCTGATGCCGGCTATGGTTTCCCTGACCCGTTCGGTTATATCAGCGAAGGCCTCCTGGACTGCTTTGAACCTTTTGAATATTGCCTTGCCGAAGAAGAGAACCACGACCGTTGTGGTAGCGAGGGGAATAGCGGTATACACGGTCAGCGAGGGCGAGATCCAGAGCATAGCGCCCAGGGAGAACAGCCCCATTATGGCCGCGTCCGAGGCCGCGACGACGCCCATGCCTATTGCCATTCGGACGGCCTCAGCGTCGTTTGTTGCCAGGGCCATGATGTCACCTGTTCTGGCCTCGGAAAAGAAGCCGGAGTGTAGGCGCATGACATGCGCGTATATCCTGTCTCTCAGATCGCGCTCGGATTCCCTGGACGCGCCCATGAGAAAATAGCGCCAGAAGAACCTGAAGAAAGCGACGAAAAGCGCTATGCCAACGAGCCAGAGAGCGTATGTGGTTATCATGCCCACGGTCGCGACGCCTCCCGCGAGGTTGTCTATTGCTCTCCGGAGTATCAGGGGAACGATCAACTGCGCGCCATCAATGATGAGCAGAAAAAATATCCCGACGAGAACCTTAGCCTTCTTTTTCCAGAGGAGAGAGAATATGCCGCGCACCTGTAAATTATAATGCAGGCCGCGCTTTGATAACCAGGGCGCGGGATGGCGCCGCAGGGGTCATGCCCTTCATAATTAATCCATGCTGGAGGCCCTGGAAAATAATCCCCTGGCAATGAGAGCCGCGGAGGCACTCGCGGGGCTTGAGGTCTATTTCGTAGGGGGAATTGTCCGGGACGCCCTGCTGGGAAGGCCATGCCTTGATATTGACCTGCTACTCGTTCCGGGGACACGAGACCCACGCCGGGAGCTGAGAAACGCGACCGCCAGGCTGGAGAAAGCATTCGGGAAAAGGGCCAAAAGGAGCCAGTTCATGACCGGGAAGATCCTCCTGGATCAGGGCGAGATTGACATCGCTCTCGCGAGGGTGGAGGAATACCCGGAGCCTGGCTCACTGCCAGTTGTGAGGCCGGCGACCAGCATCGGAGAAGACCTTCGCAGGAGGGATTTCACAGCGAACGCGGTTGCTATGACCATGAAGGGCCAGCTGGTTGATCCCCTTGGGGGGATCAGGGATATAAGGGATAGGCTTCTCAGAGTGATATACAAAGGCAGTTTCAGAGACGACCCGACCAGGGCCCTCCGGGCAATCCGCTACAGGCACCAGCTCGGGTTCTCGTATTCGCGCGAGACCGAGGAGGAGTTCGCGCTGGCCAGGAAACACCTCGCGGCTGTGTCATTTGAGCGGATAAAGCACGAGCTAGCGCGCTCATCCGAGAGGCCGGAGAGACCGGGTATCTGGCTTGAAATGGTGGAGAAAGGCCTTGTTGGAGACAAAATGCCGGATCTCCGAACGCTTGAAAGGCTTTCGGAAAGGGCCGGGCTCAGCCCGGAGTCCTGGGTCATGTTCTACGGCCTGGTTTCGGAAAAGATGCCGCCGGGCATTACGCGCGCCGAGAGAAATATACTCTCCTGCATCAAAAGGAGCGCGAGCAGAAGATTCAGGAACCTGGGGGAAGCGCACGAGGCTTTGAGAAACGCGCCCGATGATGCCCTCCTCGCCATGGGGGTTTTGAATCCCGTTGTTGAGGATTACCTCCGAAAAAGGCCCATAGCCAGGCCTCTCACGGGCACGGAGGAGATGAAGGCAATGGGTTTCTCAGGTGAAAACCTCGGAAAGGCACTGCTGGCCCTGGAAAAGGCCAGGATTGAGGCCAGGGTTAAAACCGCAGATGAAGAAACGGAGTTTCTGAGACTCCTCCTGGGTGAGCGATCCGAAAACTGCCCTTAATCCTCGTCATCCTCCTCTTCTTCCTCTGGCTCGCCAACGAGCGCGTCCAGCAAATCGTCAAAGTCAGCCTCTATCCCATCTACCCTTGAGGTCAGCTCCTCAACCCGCGCGTTCGCGCGCTCAATCGCGGCCTCAAGGCGTTCCAGTTTGGCTTCCAGCTTCTCAATCTTCGCGGCGTTTAGTTCTTCCGACATGTTGTCTCCTGTGAAGGGAAATTATGGAGCTCTGGCAGGGGGCATATCAAAGCTGGCGCGCTGGCCCTATTCCCGGCCCCTTACAGACCCCTCCACCCATCCCAGGTAATCCGGGTTCCCCTCGGAAACGGGCAGGGCAATTATCTCCGGGATGGTGTAGGGGTGGTTGGCCTTTATGAAATCCATGAGATCAGGGAAGACCCCCTCGGTCGTCTTTATAACCAGAAGGGCCTCGGTGTCCTCGCAGAGCTTGCCCTCCCAGCGGTAGAGGGATTTCACAGAGGAAATTATGTTGATGCAAGCGGCAAGGTGATTTTCAACGAGCGCTCTCGCCAAGTCCTCAGCCTTATCCGGGGGTATGGTGCAGAGAACGACAAAGATCTTCATATCAAAAACCTGTTATGGGTATATCCTCTCAAGTAGCCTGGGGAACGGGATTGCCTCCCGGATGTGGTGAACCCCGGCTATCCAGGCCACGGTTCTCTCCAGGCCGAGGCCAAAGCCAGCGGTCGGAACCCTGCCGTAGCGCCTTATGTCAAGATACCACTGATAGTCATCTACGGGCATGTCCATAGCCTTCATGCGCTCAAGCAGGGCATCCGGGTCATCCTCGCGCTGAGAGCCGCCGATTATCTCGCCGCGGCCCTCGGGGGCAAAGAGGTCGGTATTGAGAACAACAGAAGGGTCGTTCGGGTCCCGCTTCATGTAAAATGGTTTTATCGCGGCCGGATAGTGGGTTATGAAAACGGGCCTATCAAAGGCCTGGGATATGACGGCCTCCTCGTCAGCGCCAAAGTCCTCATCAGGCCTGGACGGGAGTCCGGCCTTGACGACTATGTCCCAGGCCTCCTTGAAGGTTATCCGTGGGAAGGGAGCCTTCACGGCCTCAAGGGGTTTGGTATCCCGCTCAAGGATTTCCAGTTCGGTTTTCCTGTTCTCAAGCGTCCTCTCCACTATATAGACGACCATCTCCTCCATTATCAGGATAACATCTTCAAGGCCTGCCCACGCGACCTCCGGCTCAATCATCCAGAACTCCGTGAGGTGCCGGCGGGTCTTTGATTTCTCCGCGCGGAAAGTTGGGCCAGCGCAGTAGACTTTGCCAAAGGCATAGGCGCCGACCTCCTGGTATAGCTGGCCGGATTGGGAAAGGTATGCTTGCTCGCCGAAGTAATCAACCGCGAAGAGGGTTGATGTGCCCTCGCACGCGGAAGGGGTGAGAATGGGCGCGTCAAATCGGATGAACCCGTGGCCGTCAAGCCAGTCAAATATAGCCCTCTCAACCTCTGCCCTTATGCGAAGGAGGGCCCACTGCTTGCGCGAGCGAACCCAGAGGTGCCGCAAGGGCATCAGGAATGCGACCCCGTGTTCCTTCTTTGATATGGGATAATCGGTTGCAAGGGAAACGAGCCTCACCCCCCTCGCGGTCATCTCGTAGCCGCCTGGCGCGCGAGGGTCTTTTCTGATCAGGCCGGTTATCTCTACGGAGCTCTCAAGGCCGAGGGAACCCGCGATCTCAAAATCCTCATCAGGGACATCACCTTTGGCAACAACACACTGCATGAATCCACTGCCATCACGGACTATCAGGAAGTGTATCTTGCCCGAGGAACGAAGGTTGGCGAGCCAGCCTCGCAGGGTGACCTCCTGGCCGACGAAATCACGGGCGTGTTCTATCCGGAACATGCCGAAATTATAATCCAGGCCTCGTGGTTGAAACAGCAAGCGGGTCTGCTGGATAATATAATACTTCTCCGCTTTTGCGGAGGTGAGTGGAGGTTATCATGCATACCAAAGCTAACCTTAAGGACAGGGTTCACGATGCCGTCGTTGGAAACCCCGATCGTGGCATAGCCGGGCTCCAGGACGACCTCTGGACCAATATTATCCCGGACATAAGGCGGAGCCACGGCTCGTGGCTCTTTGACGCCGGGGCCGGAAGGGAACTGTTGGACTTCAAGGCGTTTTTCGCCACATCCGCTGTATCATACAACCACCCGAAACTCCTGGACAAGGACTTCATGGAGCGACTTGCCTGGGCAGGCATCCAGAAGCCCTCACTCTCTGACATGTGGCCGGAGGAGATGGCCGATTTCGTGGAAACCTTCCGGAGAGTCGCTGTCCCGGAGGGGATGAGACACCTGTTTTTCGTTGAGGGCGGCGGGCTTGGCGTTGAGAACGCGCTGAAGGCCGCTTTTGACTGGAAGGTCCGCCTCAACATGGCAAAGGGCCTCATAAAGAACGACCCCAAGGAGGAGCGCAGGCCCCTCGGGACAAGGGTCATAGCTTTTGAGGACGGCTTCCACGGCAGGACGGGTTATACCCTGTCCCTTACCCACACAGCGGATCCCAGGAAATACAAGTATTTCCCGAAATTTGATTGGTTCAGGGTGACCAACCCAAAGCTCAGATTCCCCCTGACCGATGAGGTCCTGGACGAGGTCGGGCGCAAGGAAGACCAGGCCATTGCCGAGATAAGCGCCATCCTGAAGGAGCACCCGAACGACATAGCCGCCATAATCATTGAACCCATCCAGGCCGAGGGCGGAGACAACCACATGAGACCGGAGTTCTTCGCCGCGCTAAAGAAGATAGCGGACGAGAACGACATCATGCTCATATACGACGAGGTTCAGACCGGCCTGGGGACAACGGGAAAGATGTGGTGCCACCAGCACTTTGGCCCGTCCGCGGCGCCGGACATGGTGGCTTTCGGAAAGAAGGTCCAGCTGGGCGGCATGATGGCGAGGGGCGAGAAGCTCTCAAGGGTAAAGGAGAATGTCTTCGCTCCCCTGCCAGAGGGTAAAAGCAGGTTGAACTCCACATGGGGCGGCAACCTCGTTGACATGGTTCGTTCAACCAGGATACTTGAGATAATTGAGAGAGAGAATCTGGTTGAGAACGCGGCCGCGATGGGGGAGGTCTTTCTATCGGGCCTCAGGAATCTCGCGGAGATGTTCCCCGGCCTCATAAACAACCCGCGCGGCCGGGGCCTCATGCTCGCGATTGACGCGGCCACGCCCGAGCTCCAGGGCAAGGTATGGCAGGCGTTCTTTGACGAGGGACTGCTTTGCCTAACCTGCGGCAAGCTCGGCGTCAGGTTCAGGCCCCACCTGGATGTTACCGAGGATGATATAAAGAAGGGCCTGGACATCATGGCCAGGGCTCTGGGGAAGCTGAAGGGGTAAATAAAAAATCCGGCCGGGATAGGAGGTGCGTTTTTGTTTTTCCGGCCGGAGCTAATAGCTATAAGTGGATTACCTCACCACGGCTTTGCCTTTGTATTCATATAGTTTTTGTTTTCAAGGAAAAAACCGGGCCGGCCGGGGCGAAACGGGAGGTGCGATATGGTTCTCCGGCCGGCCCGCTGGTTCATCTCACAACCTTCAGGGTCTTCATCCCTCCCTGATACCTGAGAACAGCGAGATAAACGCCCCTGGTTTCCATCTTGGGAATGAAAGTATGGCCGCCCTGAGGCAGAACCCCGTCATAAAGCCTCTGAACGAGCTTCCCTGAGGCGTCGTAGAGCGTGAGGGAGACCTGGGCGTCACGGGGCATGAAAAGGTAGATCTCCCCTCCTATAGGACCAAATTTCAATCCATGTTCAAAATAATCTTCCCCAATATCCAATGGCCCACAGTTCTGCATGTTTCCGGGGTCATCTATGGCAAAAACCCTGTAGCCCTGGATATCTGGGGACAGCGTACCCACGATTATCTCTATGCACCCGTCCCCGTCTATGTCACCAGCAAAAGGAGAGTGGACATCCTCGGCGAGTTCTTGAAACCAAAGAACCGAACCGTTCTCCGCATTCAAGCAATAGAGTGTGTCACTGGTGTATTGGGAAACGAGGTAATTTAGCATGCCGTCTCCATCCACATCAACCAGGACACCCGGGGTATGAACCCTGGAGGATGTTGGGAACCTCCACTTCTCGGTCCCGTCTGATCCTCTGAGGCAATACACATTGTGGTCATTTGAACCTATCAAGACCTCAATTTGGCCGTCTGCATCCACATCCGCGACTGAGGGAGAGGAGAGCACCTGACCCCCTGTTATAAATTTCCACTTCTGCGTCCCGTTTGAACCCCTTAGACAATAGACATTGTAATCGCTGGCGCCTATCAATACCTCCTGTTGTCCATCGCCATCCACATCGGCTATGGCTGGTGAGGATTGCACCGCGGCTAGTATTGTGAACCTCCACTTCTCGGTCCCATCTGATCCCCTAAGGCAATACACATTGTGGTCATTTGAACCTATCAAAACCTCAAGGTAGCCATCTCCATCGCAATCAGCTACGGCAGGGGAGGATTGCACCATGTCCGTTGTGACGAACCTCCACTTCTCGGTCCCATTTGATCCTCTGAGGCAATACACATTGTGGTCGTTTGAACCTATCAAGACCTCAAGCTGGCCGTCTCCGTCCACATCCGCGACTGAGGGAGAGGAATACACCGTATTTCCTGTCGTGAATTTCCACTTCTCGGTTCCGTTTGAACCTCTGAAACAATAGACATTGTAATTAGCGTAGTTGCCTATGATGATCTCGGCCTGCCCATCACCCTCAAGGTCAGCTACGACCGGTGAGGAATACACGGAACCCCCCCCGGTGGAGGACCATTTCTGCGTCCCGTTCGTGCCCCTTAGACAATAGACCTTGCCGTCAAAACTACCCAAAACAACCTCTACAAGTCCATCTCCATCCACATCGGCAATTGCTGAGAACTGCCATTCAACAGCGTCCCCGGTTGCGAACCTCCACTTTATCACAGGGCTCGTTATGGCTCCCTTCATGATTTGGACGGATTTGTGGGTGAGTTCCCCTCCCCACATGGGCCAGGTTCCATAGGACTGGCCTACGCACATCATCAAGATACATCCCGTCATGATGAAACCTCCTTTGGTTTTTGTTCTTTAATTACGGGCCGGCTGGATGGAAAACGAGAGATGTAAGACTTTCTCCGGCCGGCCCATGGTTTCATTTTACCGCTACCTTTCCTTTGTATGTCCCCGCCTTCCAGAAATAGACGCCGGTTTCAAGGGGTATCCGGTTCTCGCCCTTCTGAAGGTCTCCCGAATAAACAAGCCTGCCATCCGGGGAATAAATCCTCAGAGAGGCCTCGCTCTGGGTTCTGAAGATGAGACCTCCGGGAACAGACGAGCACATCAAACCCATAGGAGAACCGCTTTCTTCAACATCCTCATAGAGAGGTTCGCAGAGCGTTGTCACTGGTGGGGTAAAGTCTACAGGTAGTTCCCAATTATAAGAGGTGAGGCCGCTCGCGGTAGTTAGGGAAACCGCGAGGTCTGTTAGGCTCACACTGGAGGTCACATCCGTTACCTGAGGCGTAATCTCATATACGCAATTAGGGCTATTTCCATCCGAATCCATCTTCAGCAGGATGAGAGGCTCACCCTCGCCAGAGCCCGTACGAGATATGGCGGCCATGTAGCCACCATCAGAGGTCTGGATCATGGCCCAGGTTGCTCCTTCACTAAGCTGGTATTGCCTGGCCCAGACTAGATTCCCTGAGGCGTCCATATTCAACATAAATGGAA
>CBFGJU010000341.1:0-7608 GCA_965649155.1 Caldifarciminota bacterium
CCTTCTCTTGTCCCAGATGTTCTCAACTATCTGGAGGTAGTGGAACGACTTCCCTTCTCTGGTGATGGTCTTTACTCTGGCAAACATATTAGCATAATTATAAACTACGAGTCAATACCCATGCAACTTGCAATTATACCCTGATTGAAAGGGCTATGTTGGCACCATGTTTTTGAGCAAAACCGACCCTCGCCAGAAACTAAACCCTGATTTCATGCGGTTTTCCAAAGACAGGCCCCCCAAAGATCGGGGTTTTGGTGTCAAAGTTGAGTTCAACCGAAACCAAAACCCCCGGCCATAGGCCGGGGGCGTTCTTTAGCGAATGATCCCCTAGTAGGTATAGAACCCCTTGCCTGTCTTCCTTCCCAGCTCGCCGGCCTTCACCTTGTCCACGAGTATCTGAGCTGGCTTGAACTTTGGATCGCCCTTTTCCTTGTGGATGTATTCCAGGATGTCCACGACAACATCAAGTCCTATGAGGTCAGCGAGGGTCAGGGGACCCATGGGGTGGTTCATGCCGACCTTCATCACCGTGTCTATGGCCTCTGGCTCAGCAACGCCCTCCATGAGCACATGCGCGGCCTCGTTTATCATGGGCATCAGGACCCTGTTTGAGACGAAACCGGGCGAATCGTTGACTATTGCCGGGACCTTCTCAAGGCGCTCAGAGAGCTCCTTTATCACGGCCATGGTCTCATCGGTTGTGGCCTTCCCCCTGACAAGCTCCACGAGCTTCATCATTGGAACAGGGTTCATGAAGTGCATCCCCGCGACCTTTCCGGGCCTCCCGGTTGCCGCGGCCAGCTTGTTTATGGATATGGAGGAGGTGTTTGAAGCGAGGATGGCATCAGGCCCGAGGATGCCATCCAGCTTCTTGAAGAGCTCGGTCTTGATGTCCTCCTTCTCAACGATAGCCTCAACAACGAGCTGGCAGTCCTTGAGATCCGCGAGATCGGTCGTGGCCTTTATCCTGGCGAGGGCCGCGTCCCGATCCTCTGGCTTTATTATCTCCTTCTTGACCTGCCTGTCCATGTTGCCGGCGATGGTCGCGATTGCCTTGTCAAGGAGCTCCCTGGATATATCAACGAGAACCACATCATAACCCTTAAGCGCAAAAACATGGGCTATCCCGTTACCCATGGTGCCTGCTCCCACAACTCCGACTTTTTTGATGTCATCAGCTTTCATAGGATGCTAATTCTGAGGCAGGGAGATGGGCCGGATCAACCACGAGTGTCCCCGCAGGCGGGGGCCGCGAGGAACCGAATTCCATCCGGGTAGCCCTGGCCACTTTCGGGCGCGCGAGGAACGCCGCGCTAGCACATGAAAAAGATGATCGGTTCAAATGCTTCTGACCGAGCTATGGCCTTATACTCTGGGCATGAAAAAGATAGCGCTCGCGATCGCCGCTCTCGTGGCGTGCGCGCCGAAAACAGCAGGGAAAAACGATCAGGCCGGCGCGGAACTGATCCTCACAGCGGGATACCAGGGAGGACTGGTTCCAGTGCAGTTGATGTTCAGCCCTCCCCAGCTCATCGTTCTGAAAAACGGCGGGGTTTTCGTTCTCACGGACGAAGAGGGATTTTGCAGATACGCTGGGGTTCGCCCTGAGGACAGGGAGAGGATAATCCTTTTTGCAAACCGACTCTGGGAATCCGGCCTTGAAGGGGGTTTCTCGGTAGCAGAGGGGATAACCGACATGTCGTCCCTGGTCATAAGGATGACCAGGGGGGATCAAACCAGGCATATAAGCATCTACGGCTACCCGACAGGCAATCTGAAGGCTAAGGGCGGAGCATTTGTTGATTCGCTGATGCTGGCCGCGAGATCGGCCACTAAAACTAGGGAAAACTGGGTTCCGTGGGACATAGAGATCAGGGCGATGTCGTGGCAACGCGACACAACGGGCTGGAGGGTTTATGATTGGGCGGGGCCTGACCTGCCCCTGGATTCGCTGGCAGAAGCCTTCACGCCTATGGAGCTCACGGGGGACACCGCGAAAGCGGTGAGGGATTACCTATCCGGCAAAACCATTTACACCAGGCGGGAAATGGCCCTGTTCAGGAAGGATGGAAAACTATACGCTGTAGCCGTTTTGCCTTTGATCAGGTAGGGAACAACGCACAACCCTGTATAGATCGATCGCTTTCCCTATTCTTCCTTAAACGAAGGCTTTTCCGAGCGCCCTGATTCCTTTTCCAGAAGCTCGGCCTCCTCTTTCTCGGCCTCAAGGATGAGTTCGCGGAACCTCGGCGCGCCGGTGCCAGCGGGGATGACGCTCCCGATTATCACATTTTCCTTCAAGCCCCTGAGATCGTCGGTCGCGGCAGATATGGCGGCAAGCGAGAGTATCTTGGTCGTGTCCTGGAAGCTCGCGGCCGCTATAAACGAATCGGTTGACAGCGCGGCTCTGGTTATGCCCAGAAGGATAACCTTGTGCTGTGCTGGCCTGCCGCCGGAGGCAACGACCTTGGCGTTTTCTTCCTTGACCCTGGAGAGATCAACCAGGTCGCCGGGCAGGAACCTCGTGTCGCCGGGGTCTTCTATCCTGACCTTGCGGAGCATCTGCCTGACGATTATCTCTATGTGCTTGTCATCTATCTCAACGCCCGAAAGCCTGTAGACCTCCTGAATCTGGTCAAAGAGGTATTCCTGAACATACTCCTTGCCCCTTATCCGCAGGAGGTCGTGCGGGTCTATTGAGCCTGTGGTAAGGGGTTCGCCTGCCTCAACGGTTTCTCCGTCTCCGACGAGGAGGTAACGGCCATAAGGGACATCATAAGAAATAGGGGCGCCCTCTTTTGGCACTATCTTTATCTTGAAAACGCCCTTTTCCAGGCTCTCAACCGAGACCACGCCCGCTATCTCCGAGACCAGGGCCTTGTCCGCTGGGCTACGGGCCTCAAACAGCTCCTCAACCCTGGGCAAGCCACCGGTTATATCCCTGGTTTTGGCTATGCCCGCGGAGATCTTCGCTATTATCTCGCCTTCCTCAACAAGGGGACCTGCGGCCGTGCCATCCGACTTTATGGCCTCTATTGCCTTGCCGGCGAGCCTGGACTCGTGAACCAGCGCGACCTCTTCCAGGATGTTCCCCGTTTTCTCGTCCACGATGACGGCTTTTGGATAAAGTCTGCGCTGACGGGAGACATGGACGACATACTCAACCTTGTTCTCCTCAACGGTTTCCCGCAGGGTTATGTTCGGGACAACATCAACCAGCTTGAGCCTGCCTTTCTTTGAAGCCAGGATAGGTAGAGCATAGGGCTCCCACTCGCAGAGAACCTCGCCACGGTCAACGATCTGGCCGTCGGAGACGAAAACCTTTGACCCATATGGAACATTGTAGTGCTTCTCCCTCTTGCCGGTTTCATCCCTGAGTATGATGACGCCCTTGCGAGAGAGAACGCTCTTGACCTTTTTCTTCCCGGCCAGAACCAGATCTTTGAACTCCACCTTTCCTTTGAATGTGGCGATGTGCGCGGCCTGCTGGGCTATTCGCTCGGAAACCCCGCCGGTGTGGAATGTTCTCAGTGTGAGCTGGGTTCCCGGCTCCCCTATGGACTGCGCGGCCATGACCCCGACTGCCTCGCCTATCTCCACGGGGCGGCCGGTCGCGAGGTTCCTGCCATAGCACTTCGCGCAAAGCCCACGCTCAGCCGAACAGTAGAGGACGGACCTTATGGTGACCTCGTCCAGGCCGGAACTGTCTATCCTTTCCGCGGCCTCCTCGTCTATCTCCTGCCCCTCAGCGACTATAAGTTCGCCGGTCTCAGGGTCGGTTATATCGTCAAACGCGACCCTGCCGATTATTCTCTCGGAGAGAGGCTTTATGACTGTCTCGCCCTCCTTGAGCGCTGTCATGCGCCTTCCCTGGACAGTGCCGCAATCCTCCTGGGTTATGGTAACCTCCTGCGCGACATCAACCAGCCTGCGGGTAAGGTGACCGGCGTTCGCGGTCTTGAGGGCTGTGTCCGAAAGGGATTTTCTGGATCCGTGGGTTGATATGAAGTATTCCATGGACGAGAGGCCCTCCTTGAGGGATGAGAGAATAGGGGTCTCAATCAGGTCGCCTATCTCGCCCTTCTTGACAGGCCTGGCCATCAACCCGCGCATTCCAGCGAGCTGACGGACCTGGTCCATGTTGCCCCTGGCGCCGGATGTCACTATGAGGTGGATGGGATTGAAACCATCTCTGTCCTCCGCCATGCACCTGGCAAGCTCGCGCTTGACCTCCTCGGTAGTCCTGGTCCATATGTCCAGGATGTTCTGGTAGCGCTCTGCCCTGGAGAGCTCTCCTCTCCTGAAGAGGGAGTTGACCCTGTCAACCTCTTCAAAGGCTTTCTTCAGGATCTTGGATTTGTTCGCCGGAACCAGGAGATCGTCTATCCCAAAGGTCAAGGCCGCGACCGTGGCATAGTAAAACCCCATATCCTTCATGTTATCCAGGAGCCTCGTGGTGTGGAGGGTTCCCAGGAGCTTGAAGCATTTCGCTACCAGGTTCTGTATAGATTTCTTGTCCTGGGTATCATTCAGATAGCCCGTATGCGCTCTGAGCTCCTGCGGGAGCATGTTGTTGAAGATGAGCCGGCCAACGGTTGTTTTCACCGGGACGAACTTATTTCCTGGCACCGTATCAAGGGGGTCGCCATCCTCTCTGACCATGACGGTTACCGGAGAATGCAGATCAACCAGGCCGGAATCGTGGGCGGCAAGGGCCTCGTTCCAGTCCGAAAAAGCCCTTACGGGTTCCGCGTCAAATCCTTTGGCTTTGGTCAGATATGAGAGTCCAGCAACCATGTCTTTTGAGGGAGCGGCGAGCGGTTTTCCGTGGGCTGGGGACATGATGTTGTGGGGGGCATAAAGGAGGTAATAGCTTTCTGCCTGTGATTCAAGGGATATGGGAACATGAACGGCCATCTGGTCGCCATCAAAGTCCGCGTTGAATGCCGAACATACCAGGGGATGGACCCTTATGGCCTTGCCCTCAACCAGGACAGGATCAAATGCCTGGACCGAAACCCTGTGAAGTGTGGGCGCGCGATTCAACCATATCGGGTGGCGCCTGGTAACATCCTCCAGCATCTCCCAGACGCCCTCGTGCCTTCTCTGAAGGAGCTTTCTGGCGCTCTTGGAGCTCTTGGCAAGGCCAGAGTCCTCCAGCTTGCGCTCTATGAAGGGTTTGAAGAGCTCAACCGCCATCTCCTTTGGAAGGCCTGCCTGGTTCAGCTTGAGCTCCGGACCCACCACGATGACCGAGCGCCCGGAGTAGTCAACCCTCTTGCCCAGCAGGTTCCTGCGCAGACGACCGTGTTTTCCCCTGAGAACATCGGAAAGGGACTTGAGCTTCCTGCCGCCCCGACCGACGACCGGCTTCTTGCGCCGCGAGTTGTCCAGGAGGGCATCAACCGCTTCCTGTAGCATACGCTTCTCGTTCCGCAGGATTATCTCCGGCGCCCTTATGTCCATCATGTGCTTGAGCCGGTTGTTGCGCGATATGACATGCCTGTAGAGGTCGTTCAGATCAGATGTGGCATACCTGCCGCCCTCCAACGGGACGAGGGGCCTGAGATCCGGGGGGATAACGGGCAGAACATCAAGGATCATCCACGCCGGGTTGTTCCCGGAGTTAATGAAGGCCTCAACTATTCGCAGTTTCTTGAGCAGTTTCGTCCTCTTCAGCGCTGAGCGCTCCACCTTCAGGTATGTCTGCAGTTCTATGTATAGCTTCTCCAGGTTCGTCATCTTCCTGCCATCGGAGAAGGTGGTTTCCTGGAACATCTCTTCCAGGAGCCTCTTTATCGGCGGCGCGCCCATCTCAGCCACGAAAGAGGCGGGGCCGAACTCTTCCTTTTTCTCGCGGTAATCAGTCTCCGAGAGTATCTGGCCCTTCTCAAGCGGGGTGTCGCCGGGGTCAGTCACTATGTAGGCGTCGTAATAGAGAACATCCTCCAGGTCCAGCTTGTTGACATCAAGAAGGGTGGCGATGATTGATGGAGGAACATTGTAGAACCATATGTGCGCGACCGGGACAGCGAGCTTCACATAGCCCATCCTCTCCCTGCGCACCTGGCTCGTTGTAACCTCAACTCCGCACTTCTCGCAGGTTATCCCGGAATAGCGTTTGCCCTTGTAGTGGCCGCACGAGCACTCGTAGTCCTTCGTGGGACCGAAGATCCTCTCGCAAAACAGTCCCCCCTTTCTGGCCTCTGGGTCCTGTAGTTTATGGTCTCGGGAAACTCAACCTCGCCGAGACCCTCCTCACCCCTTTCCCTGCCCTTGCGCTCCGCGTATGACCAGAGCATTATGGACTCAGGGCTGGCTAGAGAGATGGAAATACCCTTGAGGCTCACGGGCGAGACATCGGTTATGTTGTCTGTCTTGATCCTGGCCATTTTTATTCTCCCTCCTCTTCTTCTGTGAAGACCTCAACATCCAGCGCAAGGCCTTTCAACTCCTTCAATAGAACCCCGAAGGACGCGGGAAGAGAGGGTTTTGGCGGGTCCTGGCCGCCTCTGAGTATGGACTTGTAGAGGGCGTTCCTGCCCTTTATGTCGTCGGATTTAACCGTGAGCATCTCCTGGAGGGAGTATGCGGCGCCGTGGGCCTCCAGGGCCCAGACCTCCATCTCGCCAAAACGCTGGCCGCCGAAGTGGGATTTTCCGCCGACTGGCTGTTGGGTTATCAGGGAATAGGGCCCTATTGCCCTGGCGTGTATCTTGTCCTCCACCATGTGCGAGAGCTTCATCACATAGATGTAGCCAACCATGGCCGGCTCAAGGAAGCGCTGGCCGGTTCGGCCATCCCTGAGATAAACCTTGCTGTCCTCGGGGAGGCCCGCCAGCCTGAGCTGGGACTTGACCTCGTCTATGGATATTCCCTCAAAAACGGGCGTGGCATACCTGATGCCATTTTTGGCGAGCTCTTTCGCGTGATCCATGATCCAGGAATCCGTGGCGCCATTGATCCAGCGCGTCAGGTTCTTGTCATGGTGGATCCTGTATAGTTCGGTCAAAAACCTCCTGACCTTTTTCGGGTCACCCTCTTCCACGAGCTCCGCGATGCGTTTCGTGTTTTCAACCGCGGCCCAACCGAGCATGGTTTCCAGTATCTGGCCGACATTCATCCTTGAGGGCACTCCCAGGGGATTCAGGACAATATCAACGGGTGTCCCGTCCTCAAAGAAGGGCATGTCTTCCTCCGGGACTATCTTTGAACAGACCCCCTTGTTACCGTGGCGTCCGGCTATCTTGTCGCCAACCTGGAACTTTCGCTTTTCGGCTATGTAGACCTTTATCAGCTGGCGAACACCCGGCGGAAGCTCGTCCCCGCGCTCAAGGCTTTCCATCTCAACCCTGAGGTCTTCCTCCATGTCCAAAAGGCGCCTCCTGGCGTTTTCCATGGCCTTCTGGAACGCCTCTTGGGCCTCGGTCTTGACGAACTTGACCTCTGGCCACATTATATCCCTCAGAGGGTGATACTGCCAGAAGAACTCGCGAGTGAGAGGCTTCCTGCGAGGCCATATAACATTGCCCTCCTTGTCCTTCAAGGAATGGGAGAGTTTCGTGCCCTCCTCGCCCTCAGGAGCGAAAATATCGGCCAGGTTCT
>CBFGJU010000342.1:0-2815 GCA_965649155.1 Caldifarciminota bacterium
AAAACAACCATTGGTGAAGACCATGTTCTTGCCCTGGCCTCTCAGGTCTTCCGAGAGAGCGATAGCCTCGGTCCGGCAAAGGATCAAGGTTCCCTCCTCAGGGCGAAATACAGGAGCGCGACCGCGAGGTCCCGCAGATCAAGCTTGCCGTCCATGTTCGGATCAACCGATTCCAGCGTTCCCTGGGTCTGGTGGATCTGGTATGCTGTTTTCAGGAACGCGAACATTGCCTCGCGGGGGATGTCCTCAAGCCTGGGGTGCCACTCAAGGACATCCCTTTCCCCCATGGCGGATATGCATTCCTCGCACGCGGTCACCAGGTTGTCCTTTGAACGGAGTATGTGAAGGAGCCTCTGATCAGAGCCAGCCCTCTGCGGCGGTATCACGGGCCAAGGCCTCGTGCCCTCGGTCTTTCCGCAATAGACGCAGTGCTTCGCCTCGCCGAGGGCCGCCTCGTCCTCTCGGGTTATTCTCTGCCACTGGTGCGAGAGCCTTACAAAGGATTCCAGTTCCGTTCCCTCAAGGCCGCGGACATGCTTGCCGTAGAGGAAATAGATGAGCTCCCTGATGTTCCGGGGCATCAGCCGGGTTTTATGAGGAACAGGACCTGGCCGTATTCAACGGGCTGAGCGTTTTCCACGAGAATCTTCACCACCTCGCCATCCACATCGGATTCTATCTCGTTCATCACCTTCATCGCCTCAACTATGCAGAGTGTCTGGCCCTTGCGGACCTTCTTGCCCACATCCGTGAAGGGTTCCGCGCCGGGCGCGGGCGCCCTGTAGAATGTCCCCACTATGGGCGAGCGAACAGGGTGAAGCCCAGGAGGGACCTCTTCCTCGGCTGGCCCTACCCCTGGTTTTTCGGCAGGTTCAACCCTCGCGACCGCAGGAGCCGTCGGCGTTACTGATGGGACGGCCGCGGGCGGGGCGATGACCTGGGCAGGCGCCTGGGCCTTTGGTTTGGAAAGGTAAATCCTGAAGTCCTTGGTCTCTATCTCCATCTCCGAGAGCCCGGAGGCCTCCAGCAGGCTCATCAACTCCCTGAGAAGTTCGGTTCCGAGTCTCAATTCAAACCCTCTCTATGTAACGGTCGTCCCTGGTGTCTATGCGGACAGTGTCCCCCGTTTCTATGAAAAGGGGCACCTGGATGACCAGTCCTGTTTCCAGCTTTGCTGGTTTTGAGCCGCCGGACGCGGTGTCTCCCCTCACGCCCGGGGTTGTCTCTGTGACCGTGAGCTCAACGAAGTTGGGGGGTTCTACGCTTGCCGGCACCCCATCTATGTAGAGAAGCGTGACCTCGGTTCCCTCCTTTATGTATGGCATGATTGAGCCGAGCGCCCCTTTCGGAAATCTCACCTCCTCGTAGGTCTCGTTGTTGAAGAAGACCATGTCCTCGCCGGCCATGTATGAATATACCCCTGGGAAACGCTCAACCCTGAGCTCTTCAAACTCGTCTGATTCCCTGACGGTTGATTCCCTGACCGCGCATGTAAGGAGGTTGCGCATTTTCACGGTCATGGTGGCTCCACCGCGGCCCTTGTGCGTGTGTTTGAACGAGACCACTATCCAGGTCTCGCCCTGCCACCTCAGTGCCATCCCGGTTCTTATCTCAGGCATACTGAAATTTTAATCCTGGCGAGCCGCGGGTTTCAACCACTGCCGGCGTCTGTTCAGAAAACCCCGGCCTGAAGGCCAGGGGTTAAATTTCTTCTGTTGGCGTTTTTACTTTACCGCGGGACCGAGGCTGTATCCGAACCAGGTTCCGACCCCGCCATAGCTGGAAGCATCCGCGTCCTCCGCACCCCAGATCATGCCGTTGGCCCAGGAGAGGCTCATGCCGTGGAAGGTGTCCTTCACCTTGAAGCTTGTCAATTCCTTGCCCTTCTTGTCCAGGATATAGACCATGCCGTTCTCGTCCCAGGTAAAGAGGTGGTTCTTGCTCGCGGCTATCGCGCCGCTGTGAGGGAAGTCTCCGCAGGGCAGGCCATCTATGGTCTCTATTTCTTTCATGGATGGGAACTCCATCACATAGAGGGTTCCATCAACCAGCTCGTATATTCTCTTGCCGGATGGGTCAAGCGCGGGGGAGCTCTGGTTGTCCTGGAAGACCCCCTCGGCTACCACAGTTGCTTCCTTGAGTTTCGGGTTATAGACGAGGAGGTCGCGCATGTAGGTCTTTATGTATATCTTGCCGTCCGCGGGGTTGTAGAAGATGGCTCTGCCATCTGCCTCTACATCAGCCGAGGCCACCAGCTTGCCTTCCGCATCATACTGGTTGACCTTTCCGTAGCCCTCGTTTCCGCCGTTGACGGTATAGTAGTATTTTCCGTCAAAGGTTATTCCGACATTGTGGAAGAAGACCTCGTCCTGTATCTTCATTACCAGCTCCGGCTTGACCTCTGTCTCGGAGAGCGAAACAACCTTTGGGGTGCATGCCGTCGCGACAACCAGCAAAGCTGTGGGCAGAAGAATCTTTTTCATAGTCCCTTAAAGTTTACGGCCGTGGCTCGGCCTATTACAAGCTGATAAAACCCCGATCGGCTCATCCCTCGTAGCCTTGATCCCAGGCCCCGCGATCCGGCATAATAACTCACTTGAAGAAGTTCGGCGTGATGACATCCGGAGGCGATTGCCCGGGCCTGAACGCGGCCCTCCGGGCGATAGTGCGCAGGGCAAAGAAGGACCACGGCCTCGCGGTCATAGGTTTCATGCGTGCCTGGGAGGGTCTCCTTGAGGGCGATTTCTTTGAGATGGACTACAGGCATGTCTCCGGCATCCTGCCCCTCGGCGGCACGATACTCCACACCACCCGA
>CBFGJU010000342.1:2825-7466 GCA_965649155.1 Caldifarciminota bacterium
CCAGGCACAATGGACAGGGTTCTTGCCAGGCTTGACGAGATGGGTCTTGACGGCCTCATTGTGATAGGCGGGGACGGCACATTGCACTGGGCATGGCAACTCCACAGGCGCTGGCCAAAGGTCGTTGCCATACCAAAGACCATAGACAACGATGTCTGGGGAACACGGTATTCCATAGGTTTTGACACCGCGGTCTCGGTCGCGGTTGAGGCGCTTGACCGACTGCACACCACAGCGGAGTCCCACGACAGGGTCTTTGTCGTTGATGTCATGGGCAGAGCGACCGGCTGGATAGCCATTCACGCTGGCATAGCCGGCGGCGCGGATGTCATAGTCATCCCGGAGCACCCTCTTAGCGAGGACGAGGTTACCGAAATAGTTGACGAGAGACGAGCGAGAGGAAAGTCCTTCTCCATAATAATCGTCGCGGAGGGCGTTCACTATGTTGCCATGAAAGAGGGTGACGCGGTTGCCCCATACCTTGCCAGGCTGATTGAGTCCAGGCTCGGAATCTCGGCCCGGACTGTGAAGCTGGACTATGTCCTCAGGGGGGGCACGCCCACATCTTACGATCGTCTGTTGGCAACCAGGATGGGTTTTACAGCAGTTGACCTCCTGGTCAACGGCAGGTTCGGGGTTATGACCGCTCTGAGAGGGACTCAGATAGCCTCGGTCCCGATTCAGCGGGTTGTCGGCAGGATAAACAGGGTGGACGAGTCCCTCTGGGCAATGGCCAGAACATTCTTCGGCTGATCCCAGTTGTTGCGCCACAATAGCCCTGCACATTAAAATTAGAGCCTTGACTTCCGTGGAAAGGATAGCGGTTCTCGGAGCAGGGAGCTGGGGGCTTACCCTTGCCAGGCACCTTTTCGGGAAAGGACACCGGGTTGTTCTCTGGGATGCTTTTCAGGAAAGGCTTGCCATGCTTGCTGAGAGCAGGGCCGACGAACTCAGGCTCCCTGGTGTGCGGATACCCGACGGGATAGTTCTTTCC
Organism: Caldifarciminota bacterium; assembly: GCA_965649155.1. Classification (GTDB taxonomy): domain Bacteria; phylum Hydrothermota; class Hydrothermia; order JBDRYB01; family JBDRYB01; genus JBDRYB01. The sequence goes on from CBFGJU010000342.1 coordinate 3,820, forward strand.
GGAGAGATCCGGGAGGCCCTCGCCGGAGCGTCTGTCTGCCTCATTGTTGTTCCTTCTCACGGGTTCAGGGACACGCTGAGAGCCGCCAGGCCATACATGCCTGAGAGGGTGGTTTCCGCGACAAAGGGCCTTGAGCTTGGAACCGGCAAGACCATGTCGGAAATAGTCCTGGACGAAGCACCCGGAAGCCTTTATGCGACCCTGACCGGGCCATCCATAGCCAGGGAGGTTGCCAGGGGGCTTCCTGCTTCGGTTGTCGCGGCCTCGGAAGATCACGATTATGTCCGATATGTCCAGGAGCTCTTTTCCACTGACACCTTTAGGGTCTACAGGGGTTCGGATGTTCGCGGGGCGGAACTGGGCGGCGCGCTCAAAAATGTCATAGCTCTGGCGTGCGGCATGGCTGATGGCATGGGCCTCGGATACAACGCTAAGAGCGCTCTCGTCACCAGGGGCCTTGCTGAACTGATGCGCCTCGCGGTAAAGCTGGGCGCCAGGCCCGAAACCCTCTCAGGACTCGCCGGGATGGGAGACCTGGTTGTGACCGCGTTCTCCCCGGATTCAAGGAACAGGACCCTGGGTGAGAAGGTGGGACGAGGTCAGGAACCCTCAGAGGCCCTGGCTTCAATGGTTGAGGTTGCCGAAGGCGTCAACACCGCGTCCGCGGCGAGGGCAATAGCGAGGGATGCGGGTGTTGAAACACCCATAACCGACGCGGTGGACGCGATAATGAAGGGAAAGATAAAACCAGAGGATGCTTTGAAGGGCCTGATGACCAGGCCGCTCAAAGAGGAGTTCTACGGAATAAAGGAGGCAATAGCAGATGACAGATGAGAAAAAGCCAAAGATAAAGGTAGCAGGGATGAGCATAGAGGCCAAGGGCACCATGGCCAAGAAGGATGATGTCGCGGCTGAAACAAAGGCTCCCACGGAAAGGAAGATTCCGGAAATAACGGCAAAGGATGTAGCCGCCAGGGACTTCACCCAGCGCGTGAAGGGATACGATCCCCAGGAGGTCAAGGAATTCCTTGAGGCCGTGGCAGTGAAGATGGCCGCGCTGGAAGAAGAGGTCAAGACCCTCGCGGCCGGCGGCGCCGGCGCTGGAGCGGAGATGGCCGCGGAGCTAACAGCCCTCAAGGCCAGGATAGATGCCCTTGAAAAGGAAAACGCCGAGCTTGCCAAAAAGGCCTCAGAAGGAATGAGTGCGGGTGAGGCCTCAGACATGGCCGCGAAGATAATCAAGCACGCGGAGGAGCTCGCTGAGAAGATAAAGTCCGAGGCCGAGGACGAGGCAAGGGCAAGGCTCAGAGATCTGGAACTGGAACTCTCGGGGCGCAGGAAGGAGCTGGAAAACGAACTGGAAAGCCTGAAGAACGAGACCGAGCGCCTTTCTCACCTGAAAGATGATTTCATAGGCAGGGTGGAGCAGACCCTCCGCGAGTTCAACGACATCATAACGAGATACAAGGCAAAATAACATGCTCGCAATTCTGGCTGGGCTTCTGGTCGCGCAGAAGCCTATCCTGGTCCTCGCGGACAGCGTGGAGCTCGTCGGATACCAGGTAAAGGTCTATTCTCTTGCCCTGGGCGAGAGCGAGGACGCGGATGTCATTGGCACCAGGCTGTTCCTGCTCAGAGACAGGGATACCCTTCTTGCCCTCGGAGACGATACCTGGCCGTTTCTATTCCTGGACAAGGACACGGGCGAGGACATAGACGGCGACGGAAATCCGGATGTCGTTGTGATCATGGCCGGGGAGGAGACCATGAAGCTGGTCGCCTATTCCCTTGCCCCTGTTGGCCCAAGGGAGATAAGCTTTTCCATACCCGGCTGGGCAGACATAGTTTCCTACGAGGATGTGAACGGCGATGAGGTCCCGGAGCTCCTGGTTGCCGACAAGAGGGTGGCGGGGTTTGAGGGCCTTGAAGTGCCCCAGGTCACGGTTGCCCTGAGAAAGAGCAGGGGTGGCTACTGGGAAGAGTTTCCCGAGGCCTACACCGAATATTACACCGCGCGGCTTGAAGGCCTTCTGACCAAGATCAGGATGGAGGCCAACCCTTTCAAGAAGAGGGCATATGCCACTGCTTACTCGGCATACCTCTTTCACATGGGAAAGACCCAGGAGGCCTGGGACGAGTTCCTCCGCCTCACCGAGGGCGACCAGACCCTCCTGATGAAGCTCAAGGAACGGATGCTCTTCTGGGAGGAGAAGTGATAGATCCCTTGAAAAAAGCTCAACCTACAAAAAAGCTTGTGGCAACTTTCCTTTTCTCAACGGACAGATACCTGCACGGCCTCTTTCCCCGTGGTCTCTTTTTTCAGGGGGCCCCTGTTTTTTCGGAGGTCTCGTGATGCCGATGTTCTTTATCAAACCATATATAGGGCTTCTGGCCGGAGTGGTTCAGGCGGCTGATGGTTCTGGCCTGGGCATAGGTGTTGAAGGCGGAGTATCAGCCGGCGGCCCCAGGGCCCGACTATCCCTGTCCGCCTCCTATTCAAAGCTCTCCTCCGAGACCACCGTGGACACAACCGCTATCCCCTCTGGTGGAGGCTATTCTCCCGGCCAGACCCAGGCAATCAGGTCGTTTGACGCGCTGAATTTCGTGGTTGGCCCCTCGTTGGTCCTCGGCCGTTCGGAAACAGGCCTCTGGGTTGGGACTTCCCTTCACACCTCTGAAAAACTGACGGATGAAGCGGGATACACCCTGAACGAATACCCGAGCAGGTGGGTTTTTCTCGCGGGCGGCGGGTTTGGTTGGAACTGGGAGAAGATGGGGTTTTTGCTTTTGCTTGACAGGCATATGGGTGATGGCGGGCTGTGGCTTTTCGCAGGGAAGATCAGGTTCTTCCCGTAGCGCAAGATAAACAAGGAGATGGACAGATGGAGATGAACGAGATTGATCCAAAGGCTGTTGAGGAAGGAAAAGGCCTGGCCTGGCTTTCCTATCTGGGCATCCTTTTCCTGGTGCCCATGTTAACCCAGCGCCAGAACCCCTACACCATGTTTCATGTCAGGCAAGGCATCGTGCTCTTTGGCGTCTGGATTTTTGGATTTATCATAGGAATACTGCAGATCATCCTGCACATCATAGTTGGCCTGATTGACATTCCATACGCAGGCTGTTGCGTTGATGCGGGCCTTGGCGTCGTGCAGATAGCCATCTACCTCTTCGCGCTTGTCCTCTCCATAATGGGCATAGTGAAGTCCCTTGGGGGCGAGCTCTGGAAGATACCCGTTCTAGGCGGCATAGCAGAAAAGATAAAGCTATGAAAGCAACTCCCTGTTTCTCGTTTCTCCTTGCCTATAGGAACCTGAAACCAGGAACCAGGAAATAGAGAATTATGCCTTTTACCGTTCTGGTTGGATTGCAATGGGGTGATGAGGGAAAGGGCAAGATAGCCGATTACCTTTCGGGCGAGTTCAGCATAGTCGCCAGATTTCAGGGCGGCGCGAATGCTGGCCACACGGTCAACATAGGGAAAAAGAGCTATGTCCTTCACCTGCTCCCTACAGGACTCCTTCGCCAGGGCACGAAGGGCGGCATCGGTGCTGGTGTGGCGATTGATCCGGAAGCACTCTGCGCTGAGATAAAGGTTGTTGAGAAGGCCTCTGGCCCCCTCAGGGACAGGCTCATAATTGACGAGA
>CBFGJU010000343.1:0-18385 GCA_965649155.1 Caldifarciminota bacterium
AGGGTCAACTTGTATGTTTCTGACCAGGTGGTTCCTCCGTTGGTTGAGATGTTGAGGGTCAAACCCGTGTCAGCGCCGAAAGAGCCCATGGCAACGACAAACAGGTTGTTGTTACCATTGGCCTTGACCAGCTCAATACGAGTGATGCGGTAGGAAGAGCTGGTCACCTGCACATCCACACCCCACTTTGGGCTTTCGGTCTCTATGGGCTTGCGCCAGGATATCCCGAGGCACATGTCCCCAAGCTCGGATTCCAGGGCCTCCACCGCGGATATGGCCTCAGCGTATCTCCCGGCGTTCCAGAGATACTCGGCCTGAGTCATCCCGTCGGTGTGCGCGCCTGCCCACTCCAGGTCTATCACTGCGTTCTCTCTCGTGGCTTGGTCCATCCCGGAGAGGGTCTGAGCCGCGGAGCCTGCCCAGGCAATGCTCACAGAGAGGACGAGTGCCATCAGGGCTGTTGATTTAGACATAATATCTCCTCTGCTTGCCTTATTAAAGCAAGATAATAAATTATACTGCATGTAAATGGGTTTTCTCAATATAATATCAGCCATGACCGAGAAACCCTATTTTGTCCACGAGACCGCTGTAGTTGACCAGCCGTGCGAGATAGGCAGTGGAACCAGGATCTGGCACTTCTCCCATGTGATGGCCGGCGCACGGATAGGCGAGGATTGCGTTATCGGCCAGAACTGCTTCATAGGGGGAAGGGCAGTTTTGGGGAAAGGGGTCAAGCTCCAGAACAATGTCTCTGTCTATGACCTCGTGACCCTTGAGGACTGGGTTTTCGTTGGGCCATCCGCGGTCTTCACCAACGACCTGAACCCCAGGGCAAGGTTCCCAAAGGGGGGCCAGTGGGTTCCGACCCTGGTCAAGGAGGGCGCGAGCATTGGCGCAAATTCAACAATACTTTGCGGCATAACCATAGGCAAGTGGGCCATGATCGGCGCGGGAGCCGTTGTTGTCAGGGATGTTCCGGACTACGGCATAGTTGTCGGGAATCCCGCGAGGCTCGTTGGATACATGTGCGAGTGTGGGCTGAGACTTTCGCTCTCCGGGGGAGAGGCAATCTGCCCCTGTGGTAGAAGGTATCATATGGAAGGGGGAATCCTTCGGAAGACCGCCGGTTGAGCAGGTGCCCCCGCCTGCTTTATAATTATTATTGAACGCGATGGAGGTGCACATGTTGACGAACATCCTCTTGATAGGAACCATCGGAGGCATAGGCCTCTCGTCATATAGCCCAAGCCCGGATCCTGGTCTCACCAACCCCAAAACCGAATACGCCATCCTGGTATTCAGGGACAGGGTGACCGACGACCAGAAGGCCGCGCTCGCGGGGATGGGCGTTACCCTCTTCAACTACATACCGGACAACGCTTTCCTGGCAAGGGTTCCCCTTGAAAAAAGGGGCAACATCCTGTCCCTGGGATTCATATCGGAACTCATCCCGTATCACCCGGCGTTCAGGATCCAGCCCGGAACTGGTTCGGTTGACCACGGAAATCCGAAATACCTGGAGGATTGTTATCTTCTGGTCAGCCTCTTCCCTGGCGCTGACATGGCCTCGGCAAAAGCGAAATTCATCGGCCTCGGCGCTGAGATCCTGTATTCATCGGAGGGATACGAGCCGCGGATGAGGCTCAGGGTTTCATGGCCCACTGCCCCCGATGTCATCCGGGAAATAGCCAGGACAGAGGGCGTGATGTGGGTCCAGGAGGAACCGGAGAGCTATCTACTGAACAACAACGACAGGTGGTCTTTCCAGACCCACACCCAGGGGGACAGCCTCATCTGGCGCCACGGCCTCCACGGCGAGAATCAGGTCATAGGGATGCTGGACTCTGGCCTGGACTACTTCCATTGCTTCTTCGTGGATCCGAGCAATCCAATAGGCCCCAACCACAGGAAGGTTCCGTTCTACGAGTCATACAACTCTTCCGGGGACGACTTTGCGTCCTGCGAACAGGATCACGGGACGCATGTCGCGGGAACAGCGGCCGGCTACGATTTTTATGGGAACAAGAACGACACCTGCGGCATGGCATACATGGCAAAGATAGGCTGTGGGGATGTTCAGGGAAACGACTCCTGGGCGTGCACCATGGGTTCCCTGGACATAAACTCTGACCTCTACACCATATATTCGGACTTCTTCGGCTACAACGCGAGGGTTATGACAAACTCCTGGGGCTCTTCATCAACAACCTACGACACATACGCCAGGGATGTTGACAGGTTCATGCGGGATAATCCGGACGCGTTGGTGATATTCGCGGCTGGCAATTCCGGCCCAGGCTATCACACGGTCGGGACCCCGGCTTGCTCAAAGAACTGCGTCGCGGTTGGAGCGACAGGGGCATTCCCCAACGACGAGGCCATAGCCAGCTACTCAAGCAGGGGGCCTGCCAACGACGGGAGGATAAAACCGGCTGTCACCGCGCCCGGTGGAGACGGGAGCTACTACATAAGCTCAGCCGACAACAACCCCAACCAACAACCCACATGCAACATCCAGGGCAACCCCTTCATGGGAACCAGTATGGCGACGCCCGTTGTCGCGGGGGCCGCGGCCATAGTCAGGCAATATTACGCCGAGGGCTGGTATCCTACGGGTTCGCCCGTTCCTGGCAACGCTTTCACGCCACAGGGGTCTTTGATAAAGGCTACCCTCATAGCGTCCGCTGTCAGGATGACCGGCGTATCAACATATCCCATAGACAGCACCCAGGGGTTCGGCAGGATACTCCTGGACGAGGCCCTATACTTCGGCGGGGACGAGAACATAGCCAAGGAGATGTTCGTTGTTGACGAGAGGGCGGGGCTTTCAACCGGCGGCCAGCACCAGTATCAGGTCAATGTTGATAATCCTTCAATGGGATTCAAGGCTGTCCTGGTCTGGACTGACGCGCCAGCCGCATCCGGCGCGAACCCTGCCATAATAAACAACCTTGACCTTGAGGTCATGACCCCCGGAGGCACCCTATACAGGGGCAATAACCTCTCCAACTACGAGTCCCAGCCCGGAGGTTCGGCGGATACCCACAATGTTGAGGAGATGGTAAGGACATCAACCGCTGAAACAGGAACATACATTGTGATAATAAAGGGGACGAATGTGCCGCAGGGACCTCAGCCCTACAGCCTGATAGTCCTCGCAGGCATAGCCAATGTGCCGGTATACGAAAAAGGCCCGATCCCCGGAAAGCTCACGCTCAGGAACCCTGGCATAATCATGGGCAAGGGAACCCTGATCTTCGGACTGCCGAAGGAATCCGATGCGAAGCTCTCGCTATACGACGCGGCCGGAAGGCAGGTCGCGGTTCTCGCCGAGGGCAGGATGGAGGCTGGAACCTACAGCGTGAATCTGAACGCGGGAGAGCTGGGCCAGGGAGTCTATTTCCTCATGCTATCCGCGGGCAAGGAATCCGTGGTCGCGAAGACCGTGATAGTGAAGTAGGCAACCACCCGAGAACAAAGAGGCCCCGGACGCGTCCGTGGCCTCTTTGTTTTGCGTCAGGGCCAGCTTTGCCGCCAAATTTCCCAGCCGGGACTTTCCGGTCTCGCGAGACCTGGTGAAGCGGGGAACAGCGGGGGCCGCGCGACACGGGCCAGAAATGCACCGCCTCGCGCTTCTGCATGATAATATGTGCGTGAGAAAGGGGTTGATCGCCGCGGCCCTTGGCATTTTGCTCCTGGATTGCACACCCAAAAAGGGGCTCGGCCAACCCCTGGAGCTCCTGCTCTACGGCGCCGAACGCAAGCTCAAGGAAGGAGACCCCCGCGGAGCAATAGAAACCTACAGAGAGATAATCCGGGCCGTGGACGCGCCGGAGGCCTGGTTTGGAATGGCCGGGGCCTATCTGGCGTTATCTGACACGGACAGCGCTATCATCTCTTATTTCGGCGGCATCAGCGCGCGGGAACGAAGGGAACAATCCGACCCGTATTACTGGATGAAGATGGGATACTGGTATGGGAGAACCGGCGAAAGGGAGAAGGCCCTGGAGGCATTCAAGAAAGCCCTTGATCTGAACCCAGGGGACGCGAAGATCTGGAATAACATCGGGGTTGTCTATCACGACGATGGAAAATACGACAAGGCTATCCCGTATTTCAGGAAGGCAATAGCCCTTGACCCGAATGACCAGAGGTTCTGGCATAACCTTGGCCTTGCCTATTACCGCATAGGGGCATACGATGACGCCATAGTGGCCTACAACGCGTCATTGCACATCGTGGAGGCAAGGGCAAAGGTCTGGAACGACCTGGGAGTCGCATACAGGTTCAAGGGCGAATGGGCCAAGGCCCTGAGTTGTTACGACAGGGCGCTCGCGCTTTCGCCGGAGGATCCGGACATATGGTTCAACAAGGGACTTCTCCTGGACAGGATGGGAAAGGACGAGGAGGCGATGTTCTGCTTCATGAAGTGGGCGGAGTTCGCTGTCTCCTGGAAGGCGTATCTCCACGCTGGAAAGAAGGCCGCTGACCTGGGGAAATTCCCTCTAGCGTGGAACCTGTTGGACAAAGCCCTCTACTACAAACCGAAAAGCAGTCTGGTCTGGTCAGCCAGGGTCTACGCGGGATGGAAGGAAGGCGGTGCGAAAAGGGCTAGGGAGGAGATGGCCGCGTCCGGAAGGTATCTGGGCGAGAAGGCTATGGATGATGTTCTCGCCGCGGCAAGCAAGGCGGTCTTGCGGCTGGGTATGCGGATCAGGGCTGTCTGCAGATAGGGGGTTGTTCCGCCCTAAAGCCACTCAAGATATGGAGGTCATGGCACGCCTGAAACGAAATTCTCATGATTTTCTCCCCCGGCTCACTAGCGCCCGGTTTATCACCCAGAGGATCAGACCGGCAATGACCCACTGCGCGACCGCTGTCCCTATGGTGAACTTTCCAAATGGATTCCACCACGGTTCGCCCCAGCTAAGCGATTGCCAGAACCACCAACCCATGAGAATGACAAACGACACCGGCACAGCGCCCACGAGAAAGACCCAGAGGAACCAGGCAGGGATCGGAAAATCCGAGACCTCGTTTATTTTCAAGGACATCCTCTTTATGCCGTATTTGAGCGAGGCTATCACGAAGAAGACCCCGGAGAGCAGAAGTCCGAGGCCCCAGACCCAGTCCTGGTTCTTGAAGAAATCCACCGAGAGGGCGGAAGGAATGCCCAGAGCGAACATCACCGCGCCAACGATCCAGGTGGCCTTTGGCCTTGAGACTCCCCAATCCATCACAACCCGGACCGGCAGTTCAACCAGGGATATGAGGGACGCGACGGCCGCGAGGAACAGGCCGAGGAAGAACAGTATGGCGAGGATGTTGCCGAGAGGGAGCCGGGTCAGGAGAACAGGTAGCCAAACGAAAGATAGGCCCTCGTTTCCGGATGCCAGGACTCCCATTGCCTCTGGTTGGGAGAGGAAGACGAAAACCGTTGGAATTATTGCCATTCCAGCGACCAGGGAGGCTATGTTGTCCGAAAGTCCTATCACAAGGGAGTTGAGGGCTATGTCCTCTTTTTCCTTTGTGTAGACCGCGTAGGTCAGGAGGAGTCCCCAACCAGCGCCTATGCTCCAGGCGGATTGGGTGAAGCCCGCGAGCCATGTCTTTGGCGAGAGAAGGAATTCCTTCTTGATAGAAAAGAGATAGACCAGGCCCTTTGATGCGCCCGGAAAAGTAAGGACAGCTATCGCGAGGATGATCAGGATGACGAAAAGCGCGGGCATCATTATGGTGTTCGCGAGCTCAATCCCCCTCGCTATCCCGCGCGCGACCACGACGAGAACCAGACCAAGGGATATTGCCTGGAACAGGACAGCCCATGGAGTTCCAACGAAGCCATCCCAGATGACCTGGGCGGTGGAGGCCGTCAGACCAGAAAACCCCGGCCAGATGCTCATCACGAGATATTTCAGGCACCATCCCGTGACAACAGCATAATAGAAGGCTATAGCGGTGGAGACAAGCGCGACGAAACCGCCTGTCCAGCCGCTCTTCTTTCCCAGGACATTCGCGAATGTTGCCACGACTCCCTTTCTGGTGTGCCTGCCGAGAACCATCTCTGCCAGTAGCAGGGGAAAAGACCAGACCAGGAGCGCGATCATCCAGGTTATGACAAGGGCACCTCCGCCCTCTGAACCAGCCACGCGCGGGAACCGCCAGATGTTTCCGGTGCCCATCGCCATTCCCAAAGACGCGAGAATGAAACCAATGCGGGTCGTGAACTGCTCCTTCTTGGCCATGCGAAAATTATATTGTATGGGAAAGCCCCCGTGCTTGACCTGGATTTTAGGTAATATGGGCCTTGAACAGGAGCAAAAGTGGCCCTATCCCACCTGCTCTATTAGGTTCGCCTCCCTGAGGGCGAGGAAAAACTCCCTTAAATCCTCCTCTTTAAGTGAGGGGTATTCGGCCAACAGGAACTCCATTGTTTCCTGGAAACTGCGCCTGCCGTTTGTCAGGAATATGGCCTCCGTGATTCCCCTGGCGTATTCGGGATCCCTGCTCATGCGTTCTATAAAGGCCCTGTGCTTATCAGGGTTATCCGCGAAGAAGGTCCGCATGTAAAGGGGCGCCCGGAAGTTTCTCCTGTAGACCGGGCCGGAAACCGTCAAAAAGAGGTCTTCTATACCGAACTTCTCGGCCAAGCCCCTGAAACCCTCGTCCACATCGGCCACGACCCTGTATGGTTCCTCTCTGGTTACCGCATATGAGAGCGCGCCCTCCCTTCTCTGGGACCAAAGTAGGGCCATTCGCTCGGGTGATGCTGTCCCGCTCTCTGCCGCCAGGTCATTTTCAGCAACATCAATCAGGGATTTTATCACATTCTTGACCATGTCGTGTTCCCACGAAACCAGCCAGATAGCGACTGAGGCCACCGCACCCACGAGAGCCATCTCGTCTGGCGAGACCTTGTCTGGGGTGTCCTGGGAAGAGTGGTAGTAGAGGTCTGGCCAGTGTCCTATCATGGTTGTGGGAACCCCAATGGTGGGATCAGAGAGAATGTAGTGGTCGGAACCGCCGCTGAAAGGCTGTTTTTTGAAAGACCAGGAATCCGGCAATTTCGCTATTTTGGAACTGGTGAACTCGCGCAAAATGTGTTCTATCAGGTTGCCCAGAAAACAGGGAAGGCTCCAGGGAGGGGTCTCCAATATCAGGGGGCCTTTTGTTTTCTCCTGGTTCTCTCCCACCATGTCAAGGTCTATACCAGCCAGGAACCTCCTCACCATTTCAGGCCTCTCGTGCGCGAGGGCAACCGTCCCGAACATCTCCGGAACCCAAAGAAAGGTCAGTGTTTTGGATGGTTGGGATAACTCACCGTTGGCTATAAGCTTTTGGAATGTGATGGCCATTTCCGCGGCAAGAGCGGCGCCGGACGCGTTGTCGTTCGCGCCCGGCGAAGGATGGCATAGGTGTGAGACCACGACCAATCCGTCGGGATCTTTTCCGGGTATTCTCGCAATCAGAACCCTGCCTTTGCCCTTGAAGTTCTCCGCGTCAACGCTGACCTCAATCTCCAGGGGGTTCCTGCTGAGGCGTCTCCTTATGTCCCTGGCCGCGCGGTGGGTGATAGTGAATGCGGCGCCATCGTCGCCCATATTCGGGAACATGCCCGCGTAGGAATACATGTCCTGAGCCTGGAGCTTGGTTCTGCCTATGGACTTGTCCTCGGCTGGCATAAAGTCAAACAGCACGCAGGCCGCCCCGTGCTTCTTGATGGCCAAAGGATAAACTATAGCAGGGTGGCCTGTCGCGAGGACTGCTTTGCCCTTGACATCCTTTGAGTAATCGCTTTCCTTTGTTCCGGTTCCAACGCTAACGAGAGGAAATCTTCCTTTGAGCGACGAAGAACCAGGAACGAGGCATATCGGGTTCTCCGAGTAATCGCAGATGACGATGGGCTTCTTGCCCAGGAGGACAACCCTGCCGGCCCGGGCCTCCCACGCCGGAGGCATTCTCCATGTCCAGTAATCGGTTTCGCCGTCAAAGGGAAATTCAAATATCTCTGTTTCAACCCCTCCGGCGTCAAGTTGTTCTTTCAGGCATGAGAGGGCCGCGTCGTAGCCTGAAGACCCCCTTATCCGGTGGAATTCAACGAGGGATTGGACTAATTCCATTGCCCTGCCACGGTTTATATTTTGCAAGAAGAATTTTATTTCCCTGATCATTGCCCCGAAATTATAGCTTCTTTGCTGATACATATTCAAGCGCGCCACGGGAGGGGTCACAGGCCTCAAGTGAGCGAGGTTGTAGTTGCAGGGACACGAATCCGTGCATTATCCTATATGGCCTTTTGACGACCTGTCTCAGGGAAAGAGGAGATCTGATCATCACAATGGACGGACCGGTTGCATCCGGGAAAAGCACCAAGGCCCGTGAGATAGCCCACAGGCTTGGGCTTCGCGTGTTTGACACCGGCGCGACATACCGGGCTCTTGCCCTGGCAGTCCTGGCCAGGGGAGCGAATCCGGATTCCGAGGAAGAGGTGCTCTCGGTTCTGGAATCCTCTGACATAAGGATCAAGTGGCGAGGGCGGAACTGCTTCGCGTGGCTGAACAGCGAGGATGTCTCCGGAAAGATAAGGACTCCGGAGGTCTCTGACTACGCTAGCAGGCTGAGCGTCCACTCCAGGGTGAGACAACGCCTGGTTCAACTGCAGAGGGAGCTGGCAGGCAGGGGAATAGTCGCGGAGGGCCGCGACGCGGGGACAGTGGTATTTCCGGATGCTGATTTCAAGTTTTACCTGGACGCAAGCCCGCGCGAGAGGGCCAGGAGGAGGTGGCTGGACTACAGGAAGGCCGGCCTGGACGACAGGACACTTGAAGATGTCCTTCTGGAGACCGAGGCCAGGGACAGGAGGGACAGCGAGAGAAGGGACTCGCCTCTCAGGGTTCCCGACGGGGCTTTCATTCTGCGCTCTGACGACGAACCCATAGACAGGCAGGTGGAAACCATGATCCGCGCGCTTGAGGGCAAGGTCGGAAAGCTCCGCAGGGACAGATTGCTCTGGAGGTTATGCTGGGTTATCAGCTGGCCGTTCTGGTATCTACTCTGGGGACTCAGGGTTGAGGGGAGAAAGAACATACCCGGAGGCCCGTGCATAATCACCCCGAACCACACCACGATGTGGGATCCGCCAATGGTGGGGGCCGCGGCCAAAAGGGAGCTTTATTACCTGGCAAAGGAGGATATATTCGCGTGGTGGCTTTCCTGGCTGATAAGGACATTCAACGCCCTCAAGATAAAGCGCTCTGCTGGAGCGAAAGGTGCTTTTGAGGAGGCGCTATCGGTCCTGAAAAGGGGCGGAGCTGTCGTGATGTATCCCGAGGGAACCAGGAACAAGACCGCCGCGCCACTCCTCCCGTTCAAGCTCGGGCCAGCGCTCCTGTCGCAGTTATCCGGCGCGCCCATAGTTCCGTGCTATTCAACCAGGCACAAAACCCCGTGGAGGCCGATGAGGTGGCTACTGAGAAGGCCGAGACTGGTCTACAGGTTCGGAGAGGCCATCTGGCCTCAGAGCTACCCGGCGGACAGGAAGGGCATGGTTGAGATGACCAGGGATTTGAGGAAGGAAATTCTCGCTCTCGGAGGTCTTTCGGATGAGGATTAGGATCGCCGAGGAGGCAGGATTCTGCTTTGGCGTCCAGAGGGCACTGGACATCATAGCCCGTTCAAGGGCAGAGGGCAAGGAGCTTTCAACCCTGGGGCCGATAATCCACAACCCGCAGGTCGTTGAGAGCCTCTCCGAGCAAGGCATAGAAAGCATAGATGACCTTTCCGAGGCAAAGACCCCATATGTGGTGGTGAGGAGCCACGGAGTCCCCCCTGAGGTCTATGATGAGGCGAGAAAGAGGGGAACCCAGATAATTGACGCGACATGCCCTTTTGTCAAGACAGCGCAGGATGTTGCGAGACTGCTTGCTTCCGAGGGCTATCAGGTGGTCGTTGTTGGAAAGGAGCATCACCCGGAGGTCATGGGTCTGGTTGGGCACGCCGGGGGCAGGGCAACGGTGGTTGACGATCCGGCCGCGGTGTCCGAGGCCTTGTTCTCAAGGAGAATAGGCGTCCTCGCGCAGACAACCATGAGATACGAGATCTTCGCGGAGGTGGTCTCGGAACTCCTTAAGAGGGCCAGAGAGGTCAGGGCTTTCAACACGATATGCTACACGACCCGAAGGCGCCAGGAATCAACCCGCGAGCTCGCGCGGCAGGTTGACCTGATGATCGTGGTTGGTGGGAAGAATTCATCCAACACCACCAGGCTATACGAGATATGCGCTGACATGGGAGTTGCGACCTATCACATAGAGGGTCCGGAGGAGATAGACCCGAAGTGGCTGGATGGAGTTCAGGAGGTTGGCATAACCGCTGGCGCTTCAACCCCGCCGGATGTGGTGAAAAGGGTGGTGAGGCACATAGAAGAGATAGCGAAGACAAAGGAGGGAGTGCGGTGATCCCAACAATTCAACGAAAAACAAATCCCTTCAAAGGAGGACCGATCTTGAAATGCCAGATGACAGAGAAGATGTAAGAGAAGGAGGAACCATATCAGACGATGAGTTCATGAAGCTCATACAGGATCAACCGACAACCGAAGCCCTCAGGATGAACGAGGTCGTTGAGGGCACGGTTGTGAAGGTCACCAGGACAGAAGCCTTCGTTGACATAGGCGCAAAGAGCGAGGGTGTTCTGCCCCTGACGGAGTTCAAGGACGAGGAGATAAGGCCGGGAGACAGACTGAAGGTCTATGTGGAGTATGTGGAACCCGGAGAGGGACTGATAAGGCTCTCAAAGGACAAGGCGGACTTTCTCCTCGCCTGGGACAAGGTAAAAGAGGCATACCAGGACAACCTGACCGTGGACGCCAGGGTGATAAAACAGGTAAAGGGAGGCTTCATCGTTGAGGTCTTCGGGGTTGAGGCGTTCATGCCAGGCTCGCAGGTTGACACCCGGAAGATACGCAATTTCGGCGCGTTCCTGGGCAAATCCGTCCCGGTGAAGGTAATAAAGCTCAACAAGCTCCGGAAAAACATCGTTGTCTCCCGAAAGGAGGTCATGGAGGAAGAGCTGGAGCGCGCGAGGGCCCGGCTGATGGAGATACAACCGGAAACGGTCGTTGAAGGCGTAGTGAAAACCATAACCGAGTTCGGAGTCTTCGTTGATGTCGGTGGAATAGACGGCCTCATCCACATATCTGACCTTTCCTGGACGCGCGTCCACGACCCGAAGGATGTCGTGACCCCCGGGGAGAGGGTGAGGGTAAAGGTTCTCTCTGTGGATCCGGAGAACATGAAGCTCGCGCTCGGCCTCAAACACATGACGCCCCACCCGTGGGAGCGCATAGCCGAGAAGTATCCCATAGGCTCAAAGGTCAAGGGTAGGGTGACGAGCCTGGTGGAGTTCGGCGCTTTCGTGGAGCTGGAACCCGGCGTTGAGGGCCTCATACACATATCAGAGATGATCTGGGGAAGGCCGCCCGCGCACCCCAGGGACATCCTCCAGCCAGACCAGGAGATAGAGGCCATAGTCCTGAATGTGGACATTGACCGCCAGCGTATATCACTGGGCCTGAAGCAGGCCACGCCTGATCCGTGGGCGGACATAGAGAAAAGGTATCCGGTTGGTTCGGAGGTTGAGGGCCTTGTCCAGGACTTTGACGGCTATGGCGCCTACATTGAGATAGACAAGGGCATCCAGGGCTACCTGCACATATCAAACATATCCTGGACAAAGCGCTTCTCCTCGCCAGGCGAGGCTATGAGCAAGGGCCAGCGCGTCAAGGTCAAGGTGATTGATGTGGACAAGAAAACCCGGCTGATGGAGGTCTCTCTGAAACACGCGAGGCCGAACCCATGGGAGGAGATAAAGAAGCGGATGCCCGAAGGCAGTGAGATAAAGGCTGTCATATCCTCCGTCACCGAGCGCGGGGTAACCATCAAGATAGACGAGGGCCTGGAAGGGTTCGTGCCTCAGTCCCACCTGCAGAAAAGGGGCAACCCGAAGGACAACTACTTCCCTGAACAGGAAATAAACCTTGTTGTCATTGAGGTTGAGCCTGAACGCAAGCGCATAGTCCTCTCCGAACGCAACTTCTACAAGGCAAAAGAGGCAGAGCGCAAGGAGGAGCTTGCCGCGAAGTTCAAGCCAGAACCCGCCCGTCTCAACCTGGGCGAGATACTCAAGGCAGAGCTGGACAGGCTGGAGGAGCTGAAGGAAGAAGGCGAGAAGGGCTAGTCCGAAAAGAACCTCGCACCGTTCCTGGTTGCCCGCCATCCGAAAACAAGAAGCAGGCCTGTGTGCCTGCCCACCATATTATGCCGGGAGCACGGGTAATAACCATCGGTTGCAGGCTCAATCAGTATTATTCCCAGCTGATCGGGGAGATGCTGGAGAGGGCTGGATACGAGATCAATGGCGATGATCCGGATCTGGTTATAGTGAACGCCTGCGCCGTGACCGGGAGAGCCGAGAGGGACACAAGACGAGCGATCAGAAAGGCTCTCTCGGTGGCCAAAAGGGTAATACTGACCGGGTGTCCTGGCAAGAGCATCCGGGACATGGGCGCAGAGATCATGACATACGAAGAGCTGGCCAACAAGCTTGGGGTCAAAATACCAGAAGGGATCTCGCGCTTTTCTGGAAGGGCCAGGGCATACATAAGGGTTCAGACCGGGTGCGATTTTTCGTGCGCCTATTGCATCGTTCCGCGGATGAGGGGACACTCGGTATCAAGGCCATTCGGGGAGATAATCCGCGAGGCGGAAAACCTGGCCGCGGCCGGGTTCAAAGAGCTGGTAATAACCGGAACCCAGACCGGGGCCTGGCGCGAGGGGAACCACGGCCTCCCATGGCTTCTATGCCAACTGCTTGAAAGGATACCCGGAGTCCGGTTCAGGCTCTCTTCGTTTGAACCGCAGTATCTTAGCCAGGAGCTGGTTGATGTAATGGCTGGCGCTGGCTGGCGAGTCGCGGATCACCTTCACCTGCCCCTGCAATCCGGGTCAGATAAGGTGCTGACCGAAATGGGGAGACCCTATACTCTCAAGGAATACGAGGAAAAGGCCCTCCTCGCTCTTTCTGCAATGCCAGACCTCGCGATAGGCACGGACATCATTGTCGGGTTCCCAACCGAGACCGATGGGGATTTTCGGGAAACCCTCTCGCTTCTCAGGGATTTCCCATTCGCATATGCTCATATCTTCAGCTACTCCCGGAGGCCGGGCACCATGGCATGGGAGCTCGGCGAACAGAAAGCGAGCCTGGTCAAGGAGAGGGTATCCCTGCTCCTTGAAACCGACCGTGCCAACAGGTTAAAATTTTCGGAACGCTTCATCGGGAAGGAGCTGGTTGTTGTGGGTGAAAGGCGAACGCGCGGGGCAAGCCTGGCTACATCGGGGAATTACCTGAGGTTACAGGTAAAGGGCCTTGCGCCGGGCCAGCTGGCCAGAGTGAGGATGACAAGCGTGGGCAAAGGGGAGCTTGTAGGGGCTGGCCCCGTGCCTGCCCAACATAAAGAGAGAAACATATGCCAAAGATAAAGACCAAAAAAGGCGCGGCAAAGAGGTTCACCCTCACCGGCACGGGAAAGGTAAAGAGAAGCCGGGCAAAGACATCCCACCTGAAGTTCAACAAGAGCGTCAAGACCAAGCGAAGGCTCAGGAGGTCAACCACCCTGAAACCAGCAGACACGAAGGGTGTGAAAAGGGCTTTGGGGAAAGGATAGGCAGATCGCCAACCCGTGAATTGGCCATGCCGGACCATTAGCGTCAGCGTTTGATTGTTTCCTGGCATGCCTACCTCCGCGAGCTTTAGAATTTTCGTCCGTGGAATGGCGTGAGATGGAAGAGTTCTGGGAGGGCTTCATCATGGTCAGGAGGCCCACGAGGGCATATCACCCTCCCACGAACCTTTACGAGACTGATGACGAGTTCGTGGTCATGGTAGCGGTTTCAATGGCCGACAGGGACTCCCTCCGGGTGGTCTACGAAGCGGGAACCCTGCTGATACAGGGCCAGCGCCTTGAGCCAGAAGCGGAGGTTCCGAAGCGTTATCACCTTATGGAGATAACCCTTGGCCCCTTTGAGAGGCGTATAATCATCAACGCGGAGATTAAGCCGGATGGCATAACGAGCACCTACACCGAGGGGATGCTCACCATCAGGATACCAAAGGTAAAACCCAGGGAAATAGAGGTAAGGGAGGATTAGCCTTGCCCGATGAAAGAATCCCGCCTGTTCCTGAGATACTACCGATCCTCGCGATAAAGGGAGGGGTGGTTTTCCCGCACCTCTTCTCCCCGATACTCATAGCCACGAAGAGGTCGCGCGAGCTCGTGGACGATGTCCTGGCGCGCGAGGGAGAGCCGAAGTTCCTGGCCGCGGTGACCCAGAAGCCGGACACGCCGGAGGACGCCAGGCCACAGGACATCTATGAGATAGGTTGCGCGGCGATAATACTCAAGATGTCTCGGTCGCCAGACGGCAACGCGATGCGCCTCCTTCTGTCAGGGGTTGAACGCATAAGGGTAAAAGAGATAATCAAGGAAGACCCTTATCTTGTGGCAAGGGTGGAGGTTATAAGGGAACCGGAGGTTGACCCGGAGGACATGGAGGCTCGCGCGCTGAAAAGGGGCATAACCGAGGCTCTCCTTGAGATAGCGAAGGATTCGCCAAACCTGGCAGAGGAACAGGTTACAATGGCCGCGGGCATAGAAGACCTGGGCCGTTTCGGGGACATCGCCGCGACACTGGTGAACCTCTCGGTGGAAGATAAACAGAGGATCCTTGAGGCAATAGACCCCATTGAGAGGCTGAAGATCCTCCTTCCCCTCCTGGACAAGGAGGCAGAGATAATCAGGCTCTCGCAGAAGATCAGGGACAATGTCAAGGAGGAGATTGACAAGGGACAGAGGGAATACTTCCTGCGGGAGCAGTTGAAGGCCATACAGAAGGAGCTGGGCATAGGAGAGGGCCAGGAGATAGCCGAGCTCAGGGAAAAGCTGGAAAAGGCCGGACTGCCGGAAAGGGCGAAGGCCGCGGCCGAGCGCGAGCTCGCCAGGCTTGAAACCATACCATCTGTCTCGCCGGAATACACGGTCTCAAGGAACTACCTGGAGTGGTTGATAACCCTCCCCTGGAACCAGCGGACAGAGGACAACCTGGACATGAACCACGCCAGGCGCGTTCTGGACGAGGATCACTATGACCTTGAGAGGGTGAAGCGCAGGATACTTGAGTTCCTCGCGGTAAGGAGCCTGCGCAAGGACGCGAAGGGTTCAATCCTCTGCTTCGTGGGGCCGCCGGGTGTTGGAAAGACCTCCCTAGGAAAGTCCATAGCGAGGGCAATGGGCAGGAAGTTCATAAGGGTCTCCCTGGGAGGAATGAGGGACGAGGCTGAGATCCGCGGGCACAGGAGAACCTATGTCGGAGCCATACCGGGCAGGATAATCTCGGCCATAAGGGATTCCGGGACAAAGAACCCGGTCTTCATGATGGACGAGATAGACAAGCTCGGCGCGGATTTCCGCGGAGACCCCGCGTCTGCCCTGCTTGAGGTCCTTGACCCTGAGCAGAACCACGAGTTCTCCGACCACTACCTTGAGGTCCCGTTTGACCTCTCGGAGGTCTTCTTCATAACAACCGCTAACACGGTGGCAACGATACCGCCTCCCCTTCTTGACAGGATGGAAACCATAGAGATAGAGGGATACATAGAGGAGGACAAGCTCCGAATAGCCCAGGATTACCTGATCAAAAGGGAAACCGAGGCAACGGGCCTCGCGGATTATTCGGTGATATTCTCGGAGAAGATCCTCCGGAAGATAATCAGGGACTACACCCGGGAATCCGGAGTGAGGGAGCTCTCAAGGCGAATAAACGCTGTTCTCAGGCGGGTTGCGGTGGATGTGTCCGCGGGCAAGACGAAGAACCAGAAAATAAGGATTACCGAACGCAAGCTCAGGGAATACCTCGGGCCTCCGGTCTATTACTCGGAGATGGCCGAGATGGCTGGCAAGCCAGGGGTCGCTACGGGCTTGGTCTGGACGCCTTTCGGCGGGGATGTTGTGTTCATCGAATCGGAAAAGGTTCCTGGAGGCAAGAAGCTGATCATAACGGGCCAACTGGGCGAGGTAATGCGAGAATCCTGCGAGATAGCGCTCACCCTGGTCAGAGCAAGAGCAAAGAAGCTGGGAATTCCGGAGGACTTCTACGACAAGAGCGATGTTCACATCCATGTCCCTTCTGGCGCTGTCCCGAAGGATGGGCCATCAGCCGGCATAACCATTTTCGCGTCTTTGGTATCGCTCCTCACCGGGAAACCCCTGGACCCCACGGTAGCAATGACCGGGGAGATAACCCTCGCCGGAAAGGTTTTGCCCGTTGGAGGCATAAAAGAGAAGGTTGTCGCGGCGGCAAGGGCCGGGGTTAAGAGGGTGCTTCTTCCCAGATGGAACCTGGCCAGAGACACAGAGGAGATACCCGAGCACATAAGGCGCAAGCTGGAATTCGTGCCTCTTGAAGAGGTTGATGACGCGCTGGCCCATGTTTTTTCCGCGCAGGGGGATGGTGTTTAAATGGCGGAAACAGAAAGATCAAAAGGAGGAATCCGTGCCGGGGAAGAAAAAAAAGCCGCGATCGCGCGAGGCCCCCTCAACCTGCCGAATATCCTTACGGTATCAAGGCTTATACTCCTTCCGGGGCTTTTCGTGGCTTTCCCGGTTGGCAACAACATCCTCATACTGGTTATCATGGGCGTTATCTTTGCCACGGATGTCCTGGATGGTTGGTTCGCGCGCAGGTTGGGTCTCGTCTCAACCCTGGGCAAGGTCCTGGATCACGCGGTTGACAAGTTCGTCATAGTCGGGATAATCCTCATGCTCGTGATGTTCAGAGGAATGCCCTGGTGGGTGCTGGCTCTGTTTCTTGCCAGGGAAGCAATAACATCGGTCGCAGGGATAATCCTCCTGCGGAAGAAGATCGGGATATCCGGGTCAAACCTCCTGGGAAAGCTGACCGGCTTTTTCTTCGGCGTCCTCTCTGTCGCTTATGTGATTCAATTTCCCTGGCGCGAGCTGTTCCTCTGGATAACAGTAGGCCTGGCCATTCTCGCATCGGGGTCGTATGTCTATTATCACTTCGTTGGGAAAACTGAGCCGGCAAAAAAAGAAGTTAACCGAGACCCCTGAAAAATCCGGATCTGGCTTTCATTCTCAGGGGGGTTTCACCACAAGAGACGGTAAAACTCCCCCGAAACGCTTTCATGATTGGGTTTTAGGGGGCCCCCTCTTAGAACCCCAATCCCTTGGGATCAGACGAACCTATCCAAAACCAGTAAGTTATCAGTGGTTTTTCGCAGAGCACCCTAATCCCTGACGGTGATCTCGCGAAAAAACAACCCCCGGCAACTCAAAACTCCTCCGTGATCATCCTCCGTTTTATCACCTCGGCCCTGTCCCCGCCATAGGAAAGCAGGGTGACCGGAACGCCGACCTCCTCCTCAACCATCTTTATGAACTCAAGGGCCTCGTGGGGGATGCGCTCGCCCGTGAATATGCCCCAGCCCTTCATTGACTTGTATATCGGCTTGGCAGATTCAAGTCCGTAGAGCGGAAAATCTCTGGTCTTGCCCGATGGGGTCTCGTAGGCGACCGCGACCTGGACCTCAGGCAGGCCCGACAGGACATCCAGCTTTGTCATCATTATCTCGGTCGCTCCGTTGAGCCTTACCGCATAGCGCAAAGCAGGCAAATCAAGCCACCCGCACCTCCTGGGCCTTCCGGTTGAGGCGCCATATTCCCCACCCCTTTTCCTTATTTCGGAATTCATTTCCTCGTCCATCTCCGTGGGGAATGGTCCCTCCCCAACCCTGGTGGTATAGGCCTTTGTGACACCGATAACCCTGTTTATCATGTAGGGCGGGATGCCGAGGCCAACCGCCGCGGCGCCGGCAATGCAGTGGGAGGATGTCACGAATGGGTATGTGCCGAAGTCAACATCCAGAAGGGTTCCCTGCGCGCCCTCAAGTAGGACCTTCTCGTTCCTGTGTTCCCAGAGAAATCCGGAAAAGTCTCCGAGGTATGGCAGGATTTCCTTGCGGAAAGGAATCATGAAATCCATTACCTCCTGGACCGAAAGGGCATGCTGGCCGAACATCGCCTCAAGGAGGGGGTTGTTGAATGAAAGCGAACGCTCAATTGCTCTCTCAAGCATGTCATCGTGCCTGAGAAGTCCCACTCTCACGCCATACCTTGCGTATCTGTCCCTGTATGATGGCCCTATTCCCCTTTGGGTGGTGCCTATCTTGGAGGTTTTCTCGGATTCCTCCTGTTTCCTGTCCTCAAGCTTGTGGAAGGGCATGACCACCTGCGCTCTCTCGTCAA
>CBFGJU010000344.1:0-7353 GCA_965649155.1 Caldifarciminota bacterium
AGATCACTTAAGCAGGTCGGGGCAAACAGCCTCATGGCAGTCATAAAGGAAACCAGAACGCCAAAGTTAGCATGAATTAGACCCTGATTATTGATCCGCGATCCCCAGGCAGGCTGAAATTACCCGCGATGGTTGAAACGCACTGCCCCGGTGTTTTAAGCTTTTCAGACAACAACAAGGGGATAGGAATTGGACGAGATAGTTCTGTTGAGCGGAACCGCGTGCGTTCCTTTGATGAACAGGATGGCCCTGCAGTTGGATGTTGAGCCAGGGGAATTCCTGATAGGCCGGTTCTCAGACGGCGAGATCAGGGTCCAGATAAAGAGGAACATCCGCGGGAGGGATGTCTATGTGATTCAGTCAACGGGCGCCCCCGCGGAAAACCTCATGGAACTTCTCCTGTTGATTGACGCGGCAAAAAGGGCCTCCGCGGCCAGGGTGACCGCTGTTATACCATATTTTGGCTATGCCAGGCAGGACAGGAAGGCCGAACCACGAGTCCCCATATCCGCCAAGCTTATAGCAAACTTCATTGAGGCCGCTGGCGCGGACAGGGTTCTCACGGTTGACCTGCACGCAGACCAGATCCAGGGCTTCTTTGATATACCGGTGGACAACCTATACGCCACCCCCATCTTCAAACCATACATGGACCAGCTCATCTCAGAGGGCCAGTGGATGGTGGTTGCGCCGGATGTCGGGAGCTCCAAGAGAGCATACAGGTTCGCGGAAATACTGGGCAATCTGCCAATAGCGCTGGTGGACAAGCGCAGGGTGAGGCCCAACGAGATAGAATCAGTGAGGGTCATAGGCGATGTTGAGGGGATGAATTGCCTCATGGTTGACGACATAATTGATTCCGGAGGCTCGCTGAGAAAGGCCTCCACCGCGCTCAAGGAAATGGGCGCGAGGCGGATCTTCGCGGCCGCGACCCACGGGGTCTTCTCCGGCGCGGCCAGGGAAACCCTCTCGGAAAGCATCCTGGAGGGAATATGGGTGACAAACACCCTTCCTCCACAGGACGACAGGCTCCCAACCAACGCGAGGGTTCTGGACATATCACCCCTCCTATCCGAAGCGATAAGGAGGATACACGAGGACCGCTCCGTATCGGAGCTGTTCATTGGAAAGGAAACATGGAAAACCTTAGGCTTGTGGCAGAACATAGAGAAGGATTAGGCAAGGGCCCGGCCCGCCGCTCCAGGAGAGATGGCTGGATACCCGGCGTGATGTATGGCTCTGGCGAAAAGAGCGTGGCTGTGAGCATACCGTCGCAGGAACTGCTTGAACTAATAAGAAAAACCAGCGGTGAGAAGGTCCTGATTGACCTGAAGATAGGAGACGAATCAAAGCTTGTAACCATCCAGGACATCCAGCGCCACCCGGTCACCGGAGAGATCATACATGTTGATCTCCTGATACTGCAGAAAGGCAAGGAGGTTGAGATAGAGATCCCCATCACGATAACAGGAACAGCCCCTGGCGTAAAGAAGGGTGGCATACTGGATGTCATAATCCACTCCCTGCGCGTCAAGGCTCTGCCAAAGGACCTCCCTCCCCACATAGAAATTGATGTCTCCGGCCTTGATGTTGGCGGAGTCGTTCATGTTAGGGACATCTCCCTGCCCGGAGTCCACATAATGAACCCCCCGGACCAGCCCATTGTTTCGGTTCTCACGCCCAGGGTCGCTGTTGAGAAGGAAGAAATCCCTGCAGAGGGCGCTGAGGCCGAGGGAGAGAAGCCCGAGGGAGAGGCCGGGGCTGAGGAAGAGACCAAGCCCAA
Source organism: Caldifarciminota bacterium (assembly GCA_965649155.1). Lineage (GTDB taxonomy): Bacteria > Hydrothermota > Hydrothermia > JBDRYB01 > JBDRYB01 > JBDRYB01. Next base: position 1,784 of record CBFGJU010000344.1, read on the forward strand.
ATGAAAGCCCTGGTGGGCCTGGGCAACCCCGGGCCCCTTTATTCCTTCACCAGGCACAACATGGGCCATCTGCTCGTGGAGCTCTGCGCGAGCAGAAAGCGCGTGAAGCTTTCGCCTGGCAGAGGGGATTATCTCGCGGGATCAGCGGAGGGCCTCTGGCTCGTGAAGACAACCTGCTACATGAACATCTCAGGGGGGGCTGTCCTGCAATTCCTGGAGGAAACCTGCCTCGCGCCGGCTGATATTCTCATCGCATACGACGATGCCGCACTGCCGTTTGGAAAGCTCAGGCTCAGGCTGGGCGGAAGCCACGGCGGCCACCACGGCATGGAATCCGTGATATACTGCCTGGGAACAGAGGACATCCCCAGGTTGAGGATGGGCATAGGGCCAGTTCCGGAAGGAATGGCTCTGAGGGATTTCGTGTTGTCCAGGTTCTCCAGGGAGGAAGAGGAGCAACTGCCGCGGTTCCTTGAGTCAGCCGCGAGGTGCGTGGACGCGTGGCTTGATGACCCGGCGCGCGCGCCAGGTAGGTGCGGGGAGTATTCGCTGGAGCATGGCACCTGAACCGGGCAGGCGGGGACGAGACATGTTCGGCCCCACACGAGTAAGACATGGCAGGTTGAAAACTCGCGCCGGGAAAGGATCTGTGCCACCGGTTTCCCAGCCGGGACTTTCCAGTCCCGCAATAAGGCTCGGAAACCCGCAATCTTTTGGAAAAAGTCATCGCCGTGGCAGTTCTCTGCCTGGCTGATCGTAGCCTTCAAAAAGCTTTAGAATTTTCGCCCTTACGGAGGCTGAAACATGTCTGCACTCATAGCGATTTGCTGTGGAGCCGCATCGCTGATAGCGGCATTGCTGGTAGCTCTGATGGTTCTCAGAAAGGATCCCGGCAACGAGAATGTCCGAAGGATATCCGGCTACATCCACGAGGGCGCGATGGCTTTCCTCAAGAGGGAATACAGGACAATAGCCTGGTTCATCCTGGCCGTGATAGTCCTTCTCATGGTCGGCCTGTTCCTGCAAGCCGGACTCGCATACGCAACCTACACCGCTCTATCATACCTGGTAGGCGCGGTATTCTCGCTCACCGCTGGCTGGCTCGGAATGCAGATAGACACCCGCTCCAACGGCAGGACAGCAACCGCGGCAACCCGCAGTTTCGCGGAGGCCCTTTCGGTCGCCTTTTTCGGCGGCTCAGTGATGGGCCTGGTGGTCGTCGGCCTCGGACTTCTTGGCCTCGCGGGACTGTATGCGATATTCTACGCCATAACTGGCAACATCGCGCTGACAACCTCTGTCCTGGCCGGCTTCTCAATGGGCGCGTCATCCGTCGCTTTGTTCGCGAGGGTTGGCGGAGGCATATACACGAAAGCCGCGGATGTTGGCGCTGACCTGGTTGGCAAGGTTGAGGCCGGAATCCCGGAGGATGACCCGAGGAATCCCGCTGTCATCGCTGACAATGTCGGGGACAATGTCGGAGACTGCGCTGGCATGGGCGCGGATCTCTATGAATCCTATGTGGGTTCAATACTTTCCACCCTGGTCATAGCGGCTACCGTTGGGAGGCCTGATGGCATCGCGCTTGCTTTCTGGCTCTCCGGGATAGGTATAATAGCGTCAATACTCGGCATATTCTTCATAAAAGCCTTCAGGGGAGGAAGACCGGAGAGGGCTTTGACCACAGGCATCCTTGGAACCGCCATCCTCTTTGCGGCAGGAGCGTTCCTCGCGGTCTGGCTTCTGGGGATTGACATCAGGATGTTCCTCGCGGTTCTCCTGGGACTTGTTTCTGGCGTGGTGATAGGCTATGTGGCGGAGTTCTACTCAACCGGCAAGAGGATCCAGCTCATCGCCCGCGCCGCGGAAAGCGGTGTTGCCACGAACATACTTGAGGGACTCGCAACAGGCATGATGAGCGTTGTCCTGCCCCTGGTGTTCGTTGCGGCAACCATAATAATCGCGTTCTGGGCGGGGGAGGCCTCCGGGCTTTCCGGATTCTACGGCATAGCCCTGGCTGGCGTGGGTATGCTGTCAATAACGGGGATAACCGTCGCTGTTGACGCCTATGGCCCCGTGGCTGACAACGCGGGCGGAATAGCGGAGATGGCGGGCCTTGGACCGGATGTCCGCAAGATAACGGACTCGCTGGACGCGGCCGGAAACACCACCGCGGCAATAGGAAAGGGCTTCGCGATAGGCTCTGCGGCGCTGACCGCTCTCGCGCTTTTCTCCGCGTTCACCCAGGCCGGCGGCAAGGGAGGGCTTGTTCTGGACATACTGAACCCAAGGGTGATAGCCGGGCTATTCGTTGGCGGGATAATCCCGTTTTTCTTCGCATCATCAACCATAAAAGCGGTTGGCAGGACAGCCCAGAGGGTCGTTGAGGAGGTCAGGCGCCAGTGGAAGGAGATACCGGGCCTCCTTGAGGGCAAACCCGACGCAAAGGCGGACTACGCGAGGGCGGTTGACATAACCACCCGCGGCGCGATAAAGGAGATGCTCCTTCCCGGCATAATAGCCTTTGTTTCCCCGATAATCCTGGGGATGCTCTTTGGTATGGAGGCACTTGGGGGATTTCTCGCCGGATCCCTGATAACGGGCGTCCCGCTCGCTGTTTTCATGGCGAACTCCGGCGCCGCGTGGGACAACGCCAAGAAGTGGATAGAGGCGGGCAACCTCGGAGGCAAAGGCTCAAAAGCCCACAAGGCATCGGTTGAGGGAGACACGGTCGGAGACCCGTTCAAGGACACGGCAGGGCCATCCCTGAACATATTGCTTAAGCTCATGGCAATAGCCTCCCTGGTGTTCGCGCCTTTCATCATCTTCGTGAACAGGTTCCTGCCCTGGTAAAAACTTGAAAAAGACCCAATGGGATTGAACCCCTGGCGACCCGTTAAAGTTGTGGGAGAGGGTAGCCCCTGGCGCTATCATCAGAAGGGTAGCCCCTGGCGCCCTCGCCAGGGGGTTGCGAGAGGCCCCGTGGGGGATTGCGAGAGGCCACCTTTTTCAGGGCGAGGCGCCCTGAGCTACCCGGATTATATTTGTGGTAGCCCCTGGCGCCCTCGCCAGGGGTAATAAACCATGGGCGGCATTTATTCTTATATGGATCTTAGGGCCTTCGCAAAGGTCAACCTGGGCCTCTGGGTCCTGGGCCAGAGGGAGGATGGGTATCACGAGCTGGTAACGATCCTTCACCTCATCAACCTCTATGACGAGATAACCATTGAACCCTCCCCCACCCTATCAGTGGAGTGCGATGGGTGCCCCGGAGGGCCGGATAACCTCGCGTGGAAGGCCGCGGAGGCAGTAGGCAGAACCAGCGTCAAGATAAGAATAAAGAAAGGCATACCCGTTGGCGGGGGCCTCGGTGGGGGAAGTGCGGACGCGGGCGCGGTCATGCGCGAGCTCGGGGTCTCAATGACACGCAAGGAATTCATGTCAATCGCGGCCCGGATAGGCTCGGATGTGCCCTTCTTCGCTTCTGGCTGGACAGCGGCCCTGGCGCGCGGGAGGGGGGAAATTATAGCGCCTCTGGCATCAAAGCTGAGGGCCAAGCTGATTCTCTTTGTCCCGTGCAAGGGGGTTGATACTGGCTGGGCCTACGGGCTCCTCAGGAATGAGGGAAAATACGAGGATCCGGAGGAATCCGAACGGGCCGCGGCCGCAGCCGCAAAGGCCGTTGAGGATGGAGACCTTGACGCGATCTGCCGGAACCTCTTCAACTCATTTGAGAGGGTAATATTCAAGGCAAAGCCTCGGCTTGGAATGGCAAAGGAAGCGCTGATTTCAGCCGGAGCCAGAGCCGCTCTACTTTCAGGATCAGGGGGGGTTGTCTACGGGATATTCCCGGAAAACGAGCCTTTGCCCGAAATGCCGGACATAGGCGGAAAGTGGCTCACCACGAGCCTGGGATGCGATCATGATCTGCCTGGCGCTTGACCTGGGCGCGACCAGGGTAAAATGGGCCACCTTCAGTGGTGACCGGATCTCAGGCTCTGGGGCATTCCCGACCCCGCGGAGGCCGGAGGACATCGTCAACCACTTGAAGGGATCAGTACCTTCCACGATAGCGGTTGCTTTTGCCGGTTTCGCGCGCGGGGGCATGATAGCGTTCTCTCCGAACCTGCCGGAATACCAGGGTTTTCCGCTATTTGAATTTCTGTCACGAGAAACGGGCGCGAGGGTCATCCTTGAGAATGACGCGAATCTCTTCACGCTTGGCGAAGCGAGGCTCGGGGCCGGAAGGGGGGGAAGAATTGTCCTTGGCCTCACCCTCGGAACCGGCATAGGCGGGGGACTGGTTATTGATGGGGAAATCTACCGTGGCGCTGGTTTCGCTCTTGAGCCAGGCCACACCATCGTTGATCCGGATGGCCCGGCTTGCGGGTGCGGGAACCGGGGCTGTCTTGAGGCCATCATAGGCGAGAAGCCATTCTGCCAGAGGTTTGGCTACGAATCAGCGAAAGACGCCTTTGACGCGAAGGACACCGAGGCCTGGGACTTCTATGCGCGCTGGCTGGGCATTGGCCTGGCCAACCTGGTCAACATCCTTGACCCCGAGACGGTTGTTCTCGGCGGTGGGATAACCGGGGCCTTTGAGCTCTTTGAGAAAACTTTAAGGGAAACCCTGGCGGACAATGTGGTTGAATGGGGAAGAAGGAAAACAAGGCTTGCCCGTTCCGCGCTCGGGGACGAGGCCGCGCTGTGGGGAGGATACTTCCTTGCCAAAGGTTCTGGGGATTGACTGGGGAAAGGCCCGCGTCGGTATGGCTGTGTCAGACCCTACCGGGACACTGGCAAGGCCGCTGTGCGTCATAAACGCGAGAAGAACCAGCCTTCTGAGGGAGATAATCGCGGTGGTTGAGAGCGAGGGCGCAGAAATGGTCGTCGTGGGTTATCCTCTGAGGTGGGACGACCGGGAGAGCGCGAGGTGCGGGGATGTCCTCGCGTTCATAAAGAAACTCAGGAACGCGCTGAAAATACCGGTCATAGCTGTGGATGAGTGGGGAAGTTCCGAAGGGAGGGCAAGGGATGATCTGGCCGCGGCAAGGATCCTGCAGTATTACCTGGACACCGGAGATTCCCTTGAGATATGAGATTTATTGCCGTTTCCGTGAGAAACAACCGCACCTCCCAGAAACAAGGTCTGATCCGTGATGGGCCGAAAATTCCCGATGCACAATTTCCGGCCGGGACAGGCCTTTAGCCTGCAGGCACCGCAAACATCCGCGAGGCTCCGCGGGCGCAGAGACCCGCGCCGGGAAAGAATCTCTGCCACCGGTTTCACCGGCTTTCCCAGGCGGGACTTTCCGGCCCCGCAAAGCAATGGCTTCTATCCTGGCGGGTTAGAAAACCCGCTCCGGGAAATGAATTGAGGATCTGATAAATGTTGGGTTGAAAAATCACAGATGCGAAGGATCGTGCGCAGTAAACGGATTTCGGGCACGAGAAAATCTTCTTCATTACCAGGCCGTTCCACCATGTGCCATACAGGCTTTAATATAACTCCTTGAACAACAAGAACTTACATGGGGTCAGGAATGGGCCAGGGCCTTGACAGTCCAAAC
>CBFGJU010000345.1:0-7320 GCA_965649155.1 Caldifarciminota bacterium
CTATCACTATCATGTCCAGGTAATCAGCGGCCGCGAGTATTTCCAGGGTTATTTCCATGTCCATGTTGGCCTTGACCGACCCGTCTGGAAGGCGTTTTACCTGCTTGGATTTGACCCTGTAGCCCATGAACGACAGGGCGTTGATGAGCCTTTCTCTGCGCTGATCACGGGGATCAAATGGAACAAAAGCGACCGCCTTCCAGAGGGACAATCCTTCCTTAGAGCACTTCTTTGCTACAGCCTCTATGAGCTTGTCGTAGCGGACTTCGTTGCCAGCCTTCTCAAAGGTTACCTGGACATTCTGCACATCAACGAACATTCCAGCTTTTCCCTTTTCCATTGTTAATTAACCTCCTCTCGCGAGTGTGCGGAAATTATAATGCATCAAATCGGGGGTGCGCCAGCTGAGGCGGAACGATCGCGGCGATGGCCTTGTGTTTGAACCCAACCCCCCTCCGGCAATATTCTTTACGCCATGCAGAGAAAATACATCCTGACTTACCTCTTGGTTTCACTTCTGCCATCGCTGGCCGCGGCCCTGGTCATCTGGCGCCTTGAACCCAGCGGAGCTCTGCAGGGCTTCGTCTGGGTGGGTTTCGTGATAGCCCTGGTGGGTTCCTTTGGCGCGGAATACCTTGCCAGGTGGTTGAAGAAACGTCTCGCGGGCGCGGTCGCTGAGGCCGTTCTCTCTTTTAACCTCATCCTCATGACATTCGCGCTGATAACCCTCTCCTTCAACTCCGGCGCGCTCTCGGTCTTTTTCCTCGGCGGGAACAGGCTTCTGGCCTGGCTTCTCGTCCTGATAGGCCTCGTGGATGCTGGGTTAGCGGCGCGGTCAGTCCTGAAGGCCGGACGGAAATGAGGGTTTTTTTCGCGGGGGACTGCCACTTTGAATCCAGACCCGATCCGGATCGGCTCGCGCTGTTTCTTGACTTCCTGCGCGGAGTGGAGGAGGGGGATGTTCTGATTCTCCTCGGAGACATATTTGACTTCTGGTTTGAGTATCCTCGCATGATCCAGTCCGCTCACCTTCCTCTGCTCTGCGCGTTCCGAGAGCTCTCCGAGAGAGCGCAGGTCTTCTACATACCCGGCAACCACGATGTGTGGGCTGGGCCCGGAATGGGGGCTTTCGGTCCGGTGGTCAGAAGGGAGGGAGTCATCCTGGATCTGGCTGGCAAAAAGCTCCTCGCGGTCCACGGGGACATGATCGGCAGGCGAAACAGCCTCGGACGGCTCATCCTGGGAAACCCCTTCCTTACCTGGCTTTACTCACTGATTCACCCGACGCTTGGCGTTCCCCTCGCTTCCTGGGTCTCCAGGCTCTCGCGCGTGAGATCCGGAAGAAAGGAATTGCCGCCGGAGGTTACCGCCTGGATGCTCCGGGAGATGTCTGATGACATATCATGCCTTGTCGCCGGCCATTTCCATGTTCCACTCGTGAGAGAGAAGGATGGAAAGGTGATAGCCTGCGCGGGGGACTGGCTCGCGAGCTTCACATATCTCGTTTGGGAACAAGGGGTTCTCAGGCTCGTCAGGTTCCCCGGAGAGACGATCGCGGAGGAAAAACTCTGATGATCCCCGAACCCATTCGCTACTGCTTCAGGCCACTCGTTTCGCCCTGATGAGAGTCCTCGCTGTTGTTCCCCTGCCTCCCCCATTCACGGGTCCAGAGAACGCCACGGCGCTTCTCCTTGAGGGCGAACACCCCTTTGAGCTTTCGGTCATAAACACCAATCACAGGCGCTCGCCAGAATCCAGGGGCATTCCCGGGTTTACCGCACTGCTTGGCCTCCTGAGGCTGAAGGCTGCCCTCTTTGCCCGGATGATCGCCCGGAGACCAAGACTGGTCTATTATTCCATAACCGCGACCCGGCTCGGCTGGATCAGGGATTCGCTTGTGATTTTGATCTCAAGGTTTTCGGCTCCCGTGTCCTCCTTCATTTCAGGGGGGGCCACTTCGGCTTCTTTCTCGCGAACACCGATCCCCTTACCCGGCTCCTCGTTCGGTTCTGCCTCGGGTTGGCCTCCGGCGTTATCGTCCAGGCCGAGCGTCTCAAGCCCATGTTCGCCGGCCTTGTTAGAAAGACATATGCCCTGCCCAACCCAGCGCCGGAGTTTCCGGCTACACCCTATCCGAGGCCCAGGCGCGTCCTTTTCGTCGGCCACCTGTCGCACGCGAAAGGATATGCTACACTGCTGAAAGCCATTCCCCTTGTCCTGGCTCGTGTCCCTTCTGCGAGATTTGTCCTGGTCGGTTGGCCGAAAAGGCGCGAGACCAATATATTCTGGAATGCCATGACCGGCGAGAGGCTCGTCCCGGAGGATGTTGAGATGGTTTTTGAGAGGGAGATAGAAGCCAGGGGGTTTTCCGGTTGCCTTGAGTTTCACAGGGACATCCGAGGAGATGACAAGGCCAGGCTCTTCACCTCGGCAAGGGTCTTTGCCCTGCCTTCGTATTCCGAAGGCTTCTCCGTGGCTCTCGCTGAGGCCCTTTCGGCTGGCCTGGCATGTGTTATAACCCCTGTTGGCGCGGGGCCAGAGATAATCACCGAGGGTCGGGAAGGGTTTTTCATCCAGCCGGGCGATCACGAGGGCCTGGCAGAGAAGTTGATCCTCCTGCTTTCGGATGATGCCCTTTCGGAACGAATGGGCCATGCGGCGAGGGCAAGGGCCGCGGACTTACTCAAGGAGGCCTCCGGCGCCTGATCCGCTTTGCCATCAAAAAGCAGGCCCCGGAGGACCTGCCAGGTTTTTCAGAAGTTCATCCTATTTCAGGATCACCTTTCTCCGCAGTTCGCCCATCTGCGTCCCTATCCTGATGAAATAGACGCCTCTGGTCAAGGCTGAGACATCCTCGTTTATCTCGTGCCAGCCGGGCTGGAAGTGGCCGAGGTCCTTTGTCATGACTGTCCTGCCGGTCGCGTCGTACATGACCAGCTCAACCCTCGTGTCTCCTGGAAGGCCGAGATTGAAGCCCAGTTGATCCCTGACCATACTGGTCCGGAGCCTCACCGAGAGCTCCTTCGGTAGGTCTCCGGGCGTCTCCTCTGTCTCCAGGGCTTTTGGGCACCTGTAAATTATCTGGAAAGTGCCCGCATTCATGTTCTCGGAGAAAACCGCGAGACCGTAGACGGCGCTCATGTCGTCCGGCGTCCATATCAGCTGTTCGTCTCCCCCAGCGCCAGAGGCATTCGCTACCAAGAGGGTTCCTCCGCTCCTTCCCTGGAAGTCGCCGTTGTCAGGATCTGCCACGGCTATGCCAAGGTCAACCGAGCCAGAGGTTATGTCCACATATATTATGAGGCCGTTCGTATCTGAAGGCGGGCACTGCACCGGGATGATATCCCAGCTCCATGCGACCTGGTCACCGGTGTAGCTGTATGGCCCGTATGTGTTGGTGTCCGGGATTATGCCGTGGCTCCTGCACCACTCGCCCCTGGCAACCTGGTTGCAGGTCATCTTGTTGAACCTGGCGAACCAGTCAACGCCTGTTATCGCGTCGCCGTAATTGTTGTGATAGTTTATCATGACGAAGTCCGTCACATCGTTGCCGGCAAGATTGGAGAACCCAAGCAGGGTCGGGTTCCAGATGGAGTTTATGTCGTGGGTTGCCTTGATGAACACATCGTAGTCATCCGAGCCTCCGGGCTTCGTCCCAATAACGGCCCAGCGCTTGACTGAGTCCGGCTGAACGAATCTGCCCATTCCGCCATCCGGTATGTTTACAGGGGTTTCGTTGACCATGTTGTTGAAGTAGGGGTAGAATCCCACGCCAAAGGTATCCTTGGGCGCTGTTCCCTGGTTCCACTGGCCTATCTGTATGGCGTAACGGCCGGAAACCGTTGGGGTGAACACCACGGATTCCCCTGAGCCAGCGCCCGTGTTGTTATACCAGCCTACCCACTCGCCCCTGGCCTGCCAGTTGTCCGTGGAGTTGTTCTGGCCCTGGTGAATGGCCATGTATGGGTCGCAACTGCCGCCGACAGGATACGAGTAGGCGTAGAACACATAGGTATTGTCCGCGGTTAGAGGGCCAACATCAAATGGCACCCCTGGATAGCCCGCGTCGCATTCTCCCAGGAACTCGTCCCCCAGCATGTTGCTGTTGCTCATGTATGGGCTGGTGGAGTAGCAATCAACGAACACGGCCTCCACGGACTCGGTATAAGAGCCTGCTCCGTATATGTAATACGCGCCCTCAGGCGGTCCGGATGAGCCACCCGTGAATATGCCCAGGTATCCTATGTTGTGGTTTGCCAGAACATAGTTCAGCGCGTTCGCGCCCGTGTAGTTTGACGCGGCGCGGTAGCTGTCGTCGCACCAGGAGTCGTTTGAGCCATCGTCGTTCCAGTATAGCTCCTCGGTTATGCCATCGGAGCTCTTGAAGGTCTCCGCGCACCAGAAGGCCCAGTCAGCAGGCGCGGCAGTGTTGTAGCAGTATGTGGTCTGCAAGGGCTTGACCTCGTCCGCGTCGCACCTGTTCCAGGCTATCGCCGTTGCCATGGCGGGCCTCTTCATGGCTGACCCTTGTGCCGTTCCCTTTCCACCGTTCACGAGAAACATGGTGGGATCATAGAAGAAACCCCCCAGAGAAGATCTCTCCACCGCGAGGGCTCCTGTTATGAATAGAAGAGACATAAGCATACTACACCTCCCCTTTTGTAGGTAGCATATTATAGGCCCATGTCAAGGCCTAGCGCAATCAAAGGACCCGCTTTCTCACCATCCAGGTTGAGATTGTTAGCAGTATAACCCCGTATATGAACAATATGAGGGCCTGGGGCCAGAGCTCCGTCAGTCCCCATCCCTTCAAGAATATCCCCCTTATTGCCTGCAGGAAATATGTTATGGGGTTTAGCCACGCTACTATCTGGGATAGTTTTGGCATGTTTTCCACCGGAATTATGAAACCTGATAGAATGACGAAGACCGGCGCCACGAAATACGCTGTCATCATCGCCTGTTTCTGGGTCCTGGTTATCACGGATATGAAAAGGCCAAGGGAGAGCGTTGACATGATCATGAGGAGAGCAAAAATCGCCAGGGTGAGAATGCTACCTCTGAAGGGTATCCTGAACCACGCTATCGCGACCGTCAGCACCAGAGCCACCTGTATCGCTCCGACCATGACAAAAGGAAGTGTTTTTGACAGCACGAACTCCCATGGTCTCATTGGAGTGACTGTGACCTGCTCAAGGGTTCCCTGTTCCTTTTCCTTGACCACGGCTATGGCGGTCAGGAGCATTGTGAAAACCAGGAGGACCAGCGCGACCACTCCAGGAACCATGAACCAGGAACTCTTCATCAGTGGATTGTATAGAACCTGAACCCTATCGTCTATTGGCATGGCGCTCGCGAAGCCCCTGAGGAGGACGCCCATGAAATAGAAGAGCGCGGTCTGGCCCAGCGATGTGTTTGAGCCATCAACCATTACCTGGATTTCCCGGTTCCTGCCGGAGCTGAACCCATGGGGTATCACCACCCCGATGACTATCTGCCGTCTGTCCAGCATTTCCGTCAGTATCCTCGGATCTGAGACCATCCTCACCCTGAAGTAACCTGTTGCCTCCATTGCCGAGACCAGCCTTCTGGTTTCGGATGTCATGTCCATGTCGCACACCCCAGCGCCTATCTGCTTTATATCCATGGTCGCGCCGTAGCCCAGGATAAGGACCTGCACGACCGGAACGATAAACAACGGCGCCAATAGACGTCTGTCCCGCAGGAGGAGCGCGAACTCCTTTTTTATGGCGGTGCTCAGCCTGCCGAGAGCCATTTTCTCATCCTCATTCCAGCCATTGCCATGAGGGCAAGGCCATAGAAAGCCAGCACCAGCGCGTGGGGCCAGAGCTCGCGGATTCCGGTCCCCTTTATCATCACGCTTCTCAGAATAACCAGGTAGTGCCTCACGGGCATTGCCTCGGCTATTGCCCGGAGCCACATGGGCATGCTCTCAACCGGGAAAACGAAACCCGAAAGTATTATTGATGGCAGGAGCGTTGTCGCCAGGGCCAGGAACCACGCCTCTCGCTGAGCCTTTGCCAGGGATGAGATCAGGAGGCCGAGTCCCAGCGCGGGGAACAGAAAGAGCAGGGAAAAACCCGTCAGCGAGAGGATTCCTCCTTTTACAGGAACCCTGTAAATGAGCGTAACCAGTCCCACGGTTACAAAGAAATCCACCAGGCCTATGAGGACATAGGGCGCGGCCTTTGCCGCCACAAACCCGTATGGGTTGACAGGCATGGTTCTCAGGATGTCTATCTTGCCCTCCTCTCTTTCCCTTACGAGCGAAAGCGCTGTCAGGGCTGTTGCTATGAGCATCAGGATTATCGCGGAAAATCCGGGCGCCAGAAACCAGCCGCTCCTGAGCATGGGGTTGTAAAGGTAGCGCGGCCTTATCTCAACCGGGGGCATAGCTCCCATCCTCTCTGCCCTGTCCTGTGCGAATCTCGCGGAAGCCGAGAACAGGTATCCCCTGGCTATGTTGGTGGAATTGCCCTCCACCCCTTCAAACCACCCCGCGTATGCGAGCCTGCCTCGGGCGAGGTTCTCTTCAAAATCATCCGGAATGACCAGTCCCAGCTTCAACCTGCCCGCAGAGACATCCCTTAGCAGGGAGACCTCGTCCGGATAGTAGGCCTTCAGGTCAAAGTATCTCTGAGCTGTCAGATTGCCCAGGAAATCCCTTGAGAGTGAAGAATTCTGCCGATCCACGACCCCCATCGGAACCCCCTTTATGTCAAAGGTTATTGAATATAGAAACAGAAACAGATAAACCACAGGCATGGCCAGGATCACCGTGAGCGACAGCGGATCCCGGATTATGTGCTTTGTTTCTTTGAATATAACAGCCCTCATTTCGTCAACCCCACGAAGACATCTTCCAGTGATGGTGCCCTTTCCGAGAGATCTACCACCCTTATTCCCTTGTCTGATAGCGCGGAGATGATTGCCTGCTGGTCATCCCCTTCAAGGAATATCCAGGAGCCGGATGCGTATGCTGTGAGGCCCATCTCGTTCAGGAGTGCCAAAGCAGTGTTCAGCGGTTCGGCCCGCATCTGCCAGAATTTCTTTCTCATGTCAATTTTCACCAGGCTTTCTGGCGTCCCCTCCGCGACCAGCCTTCCGGAGCTTATCATCCCAACCCTGTCAGCCAGGTGCGCCTCCTCCATGTAGTGGGTTGTTATGAGAATAGCGGTCCCCTTTTCCCTCAGGGAATATACCAGGTCCCAGAACTCACCCCTTGCCTCAGGGTCAACCCCGGCAGTCGGTTCATCCAGAAACAAAACCTCCGGGCCGTGGGTTGTCGCCGCGGCCAGC